>DATJJH010000151.1:0-46990 GCA_035492395.1 Trinickia sp.
CGCATCTGCGGATCGGCGCCGCCCGCCTTCATGTAGCGCTGCGCGGTCACGATGGCTCGCGGATAATTGCGCTCCTGAAAATAGATGCCGGCAAGCGTCGCCGTCACCCGCTGCTCGTCCTCGCCTTGCAGCTTGCCGCCCGCCACCAGCGATTCGTAAGCCTGGGAAGCCAGGGCCGTATCGCCGGCGGCCATCGCCGCTGCCCCGCGCATTTCCTCGACCATGTACGTCTCGTACGGCGTCTTGCCCGATACGGCCGCCGCTTGGGCGATCTTGGCGAGCGCCTCCTTGTACTTGTGCGCGCGATACAAGGTTTGCGCGTCGTTCAAGGGCTTGCCCACTTCAGGGCGAAGCGTATCGGCCGCATAGGTCGAGGACGGCACGGCGGCCAGTGCGAACAGCGCGCAACCGAGCGCCGCGAGCGCGGCCTGCTTGAACCGTCGATGGATCGTTCGCATTACGCCTTCCTTATTGCATGTATTGCTCGTTGCCGATCAACCCGATTTTCGTCGCGCCCACGCGCTGCGCCGCAGCCATCACGGCCGCGACATCCTTGTAGGGCACGAGCTTGTTCGGCCGTACGTGAATCTCGTCTTGCACCGGCTCGGCGGCCACTTGCGCAAGCTTCGATTCGAGCGCGGCCTTGTCGGGAACGGGCGTGCCGTTCCACGTCATCGTGCCGTCGAAGTCGATGTCGATCTGCACCACCTGCGGCTGCACCGCGGGCGGCGGCGGGTTGCCCACCGGCAGGTTCATCTTCACCGCGTGCATCTGAATCGGAATCGTGATGATCAGCATGATCAACAGCACGAGCATCACGTCGATCAACGGCGTGGTGTTGATGTCGACCATCACTTCCGGCTCGCCGCCGCTGCCGCCCGAGGAAACGTTCATTCCCATAATTCGACTCCTAGCCTCCCCGCGCGGGCGGTTCGGTGATGAATGACACCTTGGCGATGCCGGCGCGCTCGCAGGCCGTGATGACGCGCCCGATAAATTCGTAGCGCGTGCTCTGATCGCCGCGCACGTGAATCTCGGGCTGCGGCGCCATTACCGACACCGTCTTGAGCTTCGTCAGCAGCGTCGGGCCGTCGACGTGCGCTTCGTTCCAGAAAAAGTCGCCGTCCTTGTTGACCGCGATTTCGATGCTCTTGGGCGTCGTCTGCAGCGGCTGAACCGTTTCCTTGGGCAACTGCAGCGGCACCGTATGCGTAACGACCGGGATGGTGATCAAAAAGATGATCAACAGCACGAGCATCACGTCGACGAGCGGCGTCGTGTTGATGGCGGCGATGACTTCGTCGTTGTCATCGTCCTGCCCCACGCTCATGGCCATGGTGGACCTCGCTTATCGGAACGGAGTTACTGAACGAGCGACGCCGCACGGTTCGCGGCGCGCGCCGGCCGCTTGCCGCCCGCGAGCACGACCGTATGCAGTTGAGCGCCGAATGCGCGCACGCGCTCCATCACCGACTTGTTGCGGCGAACCAGGAAGTTGTAGCCGAGCACGGCCGGCACGGCTACGGCCAGGCCGACCGCCGTCATGATCAGCGCTTCGCCGACCGGGCCCGCAACCTTGTCGATCGACGCTTGGCCCGCGATGCCGATCGCCGTCAGCGCGTGATAGATCCCCCACACGGTGCCGAACAGGCCGACGAACGGCGCCGTCGAACCGACCGTCGCGAGGAACGCCAAACCGTCTTGCAATCGGTTCGAAACGTTCGTGATGGCGCGATCGACGGACGCATCGATCCACGTATTGCGATCGACCGCTTCGAGCAGCGCTTCGTCGTGATGCTCGCCGGCTTCGATCGCCGTCTCGGCGATGAAGCGGAAGGGCGACGAGTCCTCGAGCTGCTTCACGCCTTCGGCCAGCGACGACGCGCTCCACAGTTGCTGATCGGCGGCCTTGGCGCGGCGATTCGCGCGGAATTGCTCGAAGAACTTGGTGATCATGATGTACCAGCTCCCCATCGACATGACGACGAGCAGGATCAGCACGAAGCGCGCGACGAAATCCCCGTTCTTCCATAGTGCGCCAAGACCATAGGGATTGGTGACCGTTTCGGTCGCGGCGGGCATGGGCGGCGGAGCCGGTTGATCGGCGGCGGGGGCGGCTTGCGGCGCGGCGCTTTGGCTCGATGCCGCGGCCGTGGCGGCGGGAGCGGCCGTGTCGCTGGCTTGCGCGTATGCAGCTTGCGGCAGAGCGACGTTCGCCGTGGCAACGGCAATCAACGTGGTGGCGGCCAGTGCGGCGAGGGAATGCTTCTTCATGATCTGCTCCAGTCCAGTTCAGTTCGATCGTTGAACTCGTGAAATCCGTTGTGCTGATTTCGTTCGAATAAAGGTGTCCGTCGTCGCTCGACGCTCGACCTCGCGGCCCGTTGCCGGGGCGCTGCTCAGTTGAGGTTGAACGAGAACGGCACCTGCACACGAACGGCTTGACCTTGTGCAATACAGTTGAATCGCTTGACGGCTTTGAACGCGGCGTCATCGAGACTGTCGTGATCCGACGACTTCGCCACGCGCTCGTTGGTGACGTGGCCTTGCGCGTCCACCGTGAATTCGATGAGCACGTCGCCCGTATCGCCGTTTTCCTGCGCGTCCTTCGGATAAGCGATCGAGCCGCGAATCTGATCCGAATTCGGACACACCACGCCTACTTCCGTGTGCACGACGCTCTTGGCCGGCGCGGGTGCGGGCGGCGCGAGCACGGGCGCGGATTGCACCGGTGTGGCTTGATGCGTGATCGTCGCTTGCGGCGGGGCCTGCACCGGCACTTCGGGCGGGGGCACGAACGGCGGCGGCGGCGGCGCGAACTTCGGCGGCGGCAATTGCACGGGCGGCAACGGCGGCGGAGGCGGCGGCTTCACCGGCTCGATGATCTTGGTTTCGATCGGATGCTGGATGACGTGCACGACCTTCGTTGCAAGGCCGTTGAGCAGCGCATAAACGAGCACGACATGCAAACCGATGACGACCGCGATGCCGCCAAAGCGGCGCGCGGGGCTTTGCTGCTTGCGCCCGAACTCGCGTGGCCGGCCCGACCACGCTAGCCCAGGCGCCGCACCGGGCGATTGTCCTTCCACTTTCATACCCACTTCGATCCTCCGGGGCGTGAATCGACTTGTTCCGTGATGGCGGCGCTCGTCATGCAACGAACCGCGGGATGAGGCCGATCACAACGCACTCTTTCCTACGCTCTGTAAAACAAGTCCACCGCCTTCGCGCGCTTGGCGTCGCCTTCGATGCCGGCTTTGCGCAGACGGCGAAGGCGGTGGACCGACCAGCTCTCTCGAGACGCTTTATCGTTTTAGAACTTATAGGTCGCGCCGATCTGCGCGAAACGGCCGATATACGTATAGATCGATTGGTCGTAACCGTTCAGATCCAACGTGCCTTGCGCGAACAGCGGGTCGTACGGCGGCGTGCGATTGAAGATGTTGTCGATGCCGCCGTAGATCGTCCAATGCTTGAAGCCCGTGTACGTCATCATCAAATTGAACTGGCTGTAGGAGCCGACTTTCGCGGGCGCGGGCTGCGGCAGCAGGTTCTGCGCGTATGGGCCCGTGAACTGCCACGTCAAAGCCGCATCGAACTTGTGATACGTCCAGTCCAGCGTGGTGTTGCCGCGCCAACGCGGGAAGCTGCCGCCGAAAGGCTGCGTGAGCGTGTAGTTGTTGCCCGCCCCGTCGATCGGCGCACGCCCCGGGAAGCCGATCTTGAACTTATCGACATACGCCCAATCGCCCAGCAGCGTGAACGTACCGACCGATGTCGGGATCGCTTGGCGGAACGTACCTTCAAAACCGTTCGTGTCGAGATAGCCGAGGTTTTGGTAGGGAATGAACTTGTACAGAATATTGCCGTTCGTCGGATCGGTGACGATCTGCGACGGCTTGCCTTGGCCGATCACGTTGTCGACGCGAATCTTGTACCAGTCGAAGCCGATGTCGGTGGTGCGCGTCGGCGACAATTGGAAGCCGATGTTGAAGTTGCGCGTACGCTCCGGCGACAAGTTCGGGTTCCCGACCGTGATCGATGTGTAGTTCAGGCCGGTAGCCGGATCGATCTGAATCCCCATCGTCTGCGACTTGCTGTCCTCGACGAACGTCGGGGCGCGGAAGCCGCGGTTGTATGACGTGTACATCGTCAGCGCCTGCACCGGCTGATAGCGCAACGCGAAGCGCGGCGAGAAGGCGCCGCCGACATCGCTGTAGTGGTCGTAGCGGCCCGATTGGCTGAACGTCAAATTGCGAATGATGGGCACGTCGATCTGGTAGTACACGGCGCCGACGTTGCGTTGGCCCACCACCGTCTGCAGATCGGGGTTGAGCACCGCGCCGCTGGAAAACTCGGAGCCCGGGGTCAACGCGATGCTTTGATGCGTGAATTGCGCGCCGAAGCCGAGACCGACGTCGCCGGTCGGCAGATGGAACAGGTTCGGCGTAGAAATCGTCGCGTCGATCGTGTCCAGCTTCGAAATGCCGAGATTGCCGGCATTCTGATACAGCCCGGCGAGGTTGTTCGGCGTGGGGCCGTTCTGATAGATGTCGTTCAGCGCGGCGACGTTCAGCTGATTCGTGAACACGTTCGACACGACGCTTTGCGAATGGCTGATCGAGGTCGCCCAATCCCAATCGCCACGCGGCAGCGAAAACGAACCCTTGACGCCCGTGGACGCCCGCCAGTAAGTCGCATCGGTCTTTTCGGCGATCGTGTTCGGGAACGAAAAGGTCAGCGGAGTCGCCACCCCGAACGGGTTGTACGGATTGCTGGCCGGCACCACCGTGCTGAACGGTCCGAGCTGCTGAGTCACCGGATTCCACACGAGCGGCGGGTTCTGCGGGTTGCCGACCGTGTTGCCCCAGATCCCGTCATTCGTCGTGGTTTGGTTGCGGCTCACGAGGAAGTCCGCAAACGCAGTCGTCTTGTCGTCGATCTTGAAGTCGGCGTGAATCTTGGCGGTCAGGCGTTGCGTCTGCGGCAGAATCGACATCCCGCCCGCGGTGTTGATGCCGCACAGCGTACCGGCCATGCCGGGCGTGAGCGAGTTCGTCGCCGCGGGGCGAAGCGAGCCGCCGAATGTGCACGAATTGAATGGTTGCGCGCTGCCGTCGGGCATGTTCCAGTAGGACGGCGCGAGCACCGACAGTCCGCCCGGCTTGCCCGTCCAATCCTCGTTGCGCGTCGAATCGCGATCGGCGAGCGTGAAACCGCTCGATTGATAGAAGCTCGCCGCCGCCGTGACGTTGAAGCGGTCGCTGTTCAGATTCCCGAAGCCGGCGAGGATGCCGAACTTCGTCGTGCCGTCGCCATTGCCGCCGTTGATCGCGCTGCCATAGCTGCCGTCGAGTTGCACGCCATGGAAGTTGTGCTTCGTAATGATGTTGACGACGCCGCCGATGGCGTCCGAGCCGTATTGCGACACGGCGCCCGTCTTGACGATTTCGATGCGCTCGATGTCGTTCAACGGTAGCGTGTTCAAGTCGAAGAACGAGTCGACTGTATTCGAGAAGAAGGCGAACGGCGCAACACGCTGGCCGTCCACCAGAACGAGCGTGTACTTTTCGCTCAGCCCGCGCAGCGCCATGCCGGCCGCCCCCGCCGCGAAGTTGCCGGTTTGGCCTTCGCTCCAGCTATTGGCCGAGTTCGCCGTGGTGTTGCGCAAGAAATCGGCAACCGTCGCCGCGCCGCTTTGTTGGATCTCCTTGGCCGTCACCGTTTGAACCTGATTGAAACCGACTTTGTCGGAACTTCGGATCAGCGACCCCGTGACTTCGAAGCGTTGCAGCTTCTGCACATTGCCGGTCGACGCTGCCGCGGCGCCGGAAGCCGGTGCGGCAGCCGCTGCCGCCGCGCTAGCCGGGACGGCAGCCGCGCCCGATGCGTCCGCCGGCGCCGCCGCCGTCGAAGGCGCTGCTGTGGAGGGTGCGCCCGCGGCCGCGGGTTGACTTTGGGCGAAGGCGACGGAGGTACCCAATGCAGCCGTCAACGCCATCTCAGCCCAAACTATCTTTCGTATGGCCGATCCTAAAGCCGTCAGTTTCATTTTTCCCCTTCTCTCGTCAGTAACGCCAAGTCGTTTTATCGCGAAGGCCTGGCTCACCTTCAGCGCTTGCGGCACCCCTACACCGCCCCTTTGACAGCACCGTTCTTTCACTGCGCGACAACATCCTTGACCGCCACCGCGCGCCCGATCTTTAGGGACGAAAAGTACGCGGTTACCCAGCCAGTTAGGAGTCCTAACTCATTGATATTGCAGAAAGCCCGCTTGCCGATCGACGGCGTGCAAGCGTGCGACCTCGGTCGCAACCACGGCGACGAGATTCGCTCGGATTACCGGTCATCCGCTCAATATTTAGGATTCTTTAGGATTCCTAACTGTCATGCGAAAACCGTCACCCGCGAGGAAAACTAACAGCGGCTAATCAAAACAATCTTGGCGTTCCGACCCAAACGAGCACCGTCTCGTCGCCGGCGGTATTGGCCCATCCATGGGGAACGGTCGACTCGTAATGCGCGCTGTCACCCGCGTGCAATACGAAAGTCGCGCCCTCGAGGCTGAGTGTTATTTCACCGCGCAGCACGTAGAGAAACTCTTCTCCCGCATGCGTCGTCACTTCCGACGGCGGCTGCCCCGCGGGCAACCGGACGAGAATGGCGTCGAGTTGCCTGTCCCCCGACACGTTCGTGAGCCGGGCGAAAAGGTTGGCCGAATCGGCAAAGCTAAAGAACTGCAATTCGTCCGCGCGCCTAACGGATCTCGCTTCCGTCGGCGTGTCGACGAAGTATTGCACCGTCACTCCAAGCGCTCTCGCGATGCCCGCCAACGACGTAATGGACGGGGTCGCCAGCCCTCGCTCAACCTGCGAAAGGAATGGCTTCGAGATGCCCGCCGCCGTGGCCGTTTCGTCGAGTGTGCGTAGGAGCCTTTTACGAAGCGCCCTAATTTTGCTGCCCAGCACAAGAGCAGCGCATGTCTTATCTTCAGTGTGCGGAACCATAGCAGGACAGAAACGGGTCGTCAAAAAATGTTTGATAGAAGCAAATTAGGTTTACTGGCGTCTCATGCCTTTCTCTTTGCACCGCTTTAGTGCCCATCGCACACCTTGCTCGCAGTAGTGGCATTTCACGCGACTCGTCCTAACGCACTAGCTCAAACCGGGTGCAACCTCGAGATCGACCGGCCGATGCGCGGGGCATAGCCCAACGGATAAGGCTTCTCGAGCAGATAGAATTGATTCGCCAGGCGCCTATACCACTCGGTATGGGGCATGGAGTTGCAACCGAATTTAAATAATTGCAACCCGCACCAATGCCATGCGGTCCTTTAACCGTCATCACGATAGCAGGATGACATTCACAATCGCAGCGACGACATTTAGAGTCCTTCATCTAACTTTGTTAACCACCATATTGCAATTGCGTTTCTTATTTCTTTCGCATTCAATTCCGCAGCTCATCCGCCGTCAGGTCATCGACAATCTCATGTGTTCATCTAATATGCTGCTTTGCACCATTCACGTTCGATAACCCTATGCCGATGGCGCATCTCCTTCAGTTCGCGAAGGGCAGCAATCGAGTAAGCCGAATACTTCATATTGATAGGAGTCCTAACGATTCTCTCGGCTGAAGAAAAAATCGATTCGCCATCGGCCCCGACATCGCTATACTCTGCGTCCCTCTTCCTCCACTCCTTTCCGCAACGACTCCCCTCGATGAAGAAGCTGTTCGCCGCTTTATGGATCGCCGCCAGTGCACATGTGGTCGCCGCGCCGGCGTGCTCGCAGTTCGTGCCGAACGCGCAGTTTCCCGTGCTTGCCAACGCGAAGCTGGCCGCCAAGACCCGCGTGCTTTGCTATTCCGATTTCGCCGTGTTGCATTCCGGCGTGACGCACGGGCCGCTGTGGTCGGCCGAACATCTGACGCGTGCGCATCTGAACGATGCGAAGGAACAGGTGCGCACGAACAAGTTCTTCGAAGACCCGACGTTGCCGCCAGGCGAAGGGGCGACGCTGGCCGACTACAAACGCAGCGGTTTCGATCGCGGCCATATGAGCCCCGCGGGCGATCGCTGGAACGACGAGGCGATGGCGCAGTCGTTTACGCTCGCCAACATCGTGCCTCAGGACCGCGAAAACAATCAGCACCTGTGGGCGCACATCGAATCGGCTGTACGCAAGATCGCGATGCGTTACGGCGATGCCTACGTCGTGACCGGCCCGCTCTTCGCCGGGCAAACGCTTCGCACGATCGGCCCCACACGCGTATTCGTACCGACGCAACTGTTCAAAGTCGTGTATGTACCCGCAGCGAACGAGGCGTTCGCAGTCGTCGTCGATAACGTCGCGACGAATCGCTACGATGTGAAGACCGTGCACGAATTGGAAACGATGAGCGGCATCCGCTTTACCGGCATTCCGGAGGCGCTCAAGGAGCAACGAATCGGAGGGCTCAAAGGTGTCTGACTTTCATGCATTCGCGAACGACGAGGACGTGCTCAATATCGAAGGCGATGCGCTGACGGTGTCGAACGGCACGACGAATATCGAGGTGGCCGGAACGTTGCGGATCGGCAAGGACAAACGCGGGTTGAAAGCGGCGCGCGCGTTGAAGCAGGCGGTGGATGATATCGTCGCCGCGCTCGAGCGCGAAAAGACCTTGCCCGATGAATCGAAGGACGACCCGCCGGCATCCACGGGCAATGTCCAGAACCCGTTCGTGTGAACGGCGGTGCGCTCGCTAGGCGAAGGCGCGATGGGGCGTTCGCTCGTTCGCGCCAGACGGACGTGCGTACCGGGGTTGTGCATTCAAGCGTGCGCGACCTTCGTCGTCAATTCGAGACCCAATGCATTCATGACCGCTAGGATGGTTTTGAGCGTCGGGTTGCCTCGCTCGCTGAACGTGCGGTAGAGCTGCTCGCGCGAAAGCCCAGTGAGCCCAGCGATCTGCGCCATTCCTTTGGCGCGCGCCACCACGCCGAGCGCATGCGCGATGTAGCCGGCATCGTTCGTCTCGAAAGCCTCGGCGACGAAAACCGCGATTGCTTCCTCGCTGCCCAAATCCTCAGCGGGGTCATAGGTCGTAAGCTTTTCAGCCATTTCACTCTCCCAACTCATTTGCCAGGCGCTGTGCCGCCTCGATGTCCATTGCCTGCTGACCCTTCGTTCCACCGCACAGCAACACGACGATCGAATCGGCCCGGCGCTGAAAATAGATTCGGTACCCCGGCCCGTAGTGGATACGTAACTCGTGAACGCCTTGTCCGACGCACCGGGCGTCCCCAAAATGACCAAAGGCCAGACGGTCCAGCCGCGAAGCAATCAGCCCTCGAACACGCTCGTCCTTTAATCGGGCGCGCCACTTTCGAAACGTCTCGGTTTGCCGCAAGGTTATCGTCACAAAGAACATTGTATTTTAAAAACTACCTTCGAACAAGTGGTTTGTGGCAGCGAGCAACAAGCGGCGTACTGAGCACCGAAGCCGCATTGGCGCGCCCTGAACCGCCTATGCTGGCGCGATGCGAAGGTGCGTCGACAGGGTTGGTGGAAAATAGGAACAAGTAACGGCGCCGCTAGCCGATCGGTCTAACGTTTGGCCCCCGCGAGGGGAAGCCTCCCCCTCGCTTTTATGCGAATCCCACATTCAATCGCTTGAGGATCGAGCGGCCTCGTGAGAAGGTTCGAGTTTGCTTGACGGCTTGCATCGGGAAGGACCGACCTGAATAAGATGAAGACGCTCACCGACCAGCTCGCGCAGTACGCCGCCTATCATCGCGACAGGCGCAACATCGCCACGCACTTCGTCGGCATTCCGATGATCGTCCTTGCCTTGGCGATATGGCTGAGCCGGCCGCAATGGCAGATCGCGGCGTGGCCGCTCGGCGCGTCGCCCGCACTCGTCCTTTTCGGCTGCGCCACGCTCTATTACATCGTGCTCGATAGAGCGCTCGGCCTCGGCATGGCGGTCGTGTCGGCCGTATGCCTCGTCGTAGGGGCACAGCTTGCCCTGGCGTCAACCGCCGTCTGGGCCGGCAGCGGCGCTGCGCTCTTCATCGTTGGGTGGGTGTTTCAGTTCGTCGGGCATGCCGCCTTCGAACATCGCAAGCCGGCATTCGTCGACGACGTGATCGGTCTCGTCATCGGGCCGCTTTTCGTTCTGGCGGAAATCCTGTTCGGCTTCGGCTGGCGCAGCAGCTTGCGCGATTCGATCGAACGCAAAGCCAGTGCGCTGCGTGACGCGCAACACGAGCGGCATCAGCCGATCTGATGCACGCTGTCCCTCGTGCGCAACAGCAGCACGCTATGCAACCCGGTCAGGGCCACGGCTATCCAAATCGGCACGTAAGTGCCGATTTGCTCGACCGATAACGATTCGCCGAGCAGGGTCACCGAGAACAGCACCAGCAGCACCGGTTCGACATAACCGAGGATGCCGAACAATGCCATCGGCAATAACCGGCTCGCCCTCAAATAACTCGCGAGCGCCACGGTGCTCAATGCGCCGAGCCCCGGCAGCAGCAATGCGCCCAACACCGGATCGTGCAGCGCGGCCTGCGCCTTCGCGCTCAATGCAATGATCGGCACCGTGAGGGGCAGCAAAAGGAAAATTTCCAACGCGAACGTAGCCAGCGTATCGCCGCCGAGCCTGCGGCGCAGCATGAAATACGGCGGATATCCGAGGGCCACGACGAGCGTCGGCCAAGAAAACGCGTGCGTCACCCACAATTCGTGCGCCACGCCCAGCGCGGCGAATGCGACGGCGAGCCACTGCAAGGGAACGAGCGGCTCTCGATAATAAAAGCGCCCGACGAGCACCATCGATAGCGGCAGTAGAAAATAGCCAAGCGACACTTCGAGCATGCGCCCGTGCAACGGCGCCCACATGAAGAGCCAAAGCTGCGTGCCGAGCAACGCACTCGCAAGCAGCAGCATGAGCGCCCGAAGCGGTTCGCGCAGCGCAGCGCCTGCGAGTTGCCTCAATTGGGCAGTGCGTCCCCGCAGTACGACGAGCAGCATCGCGCCTGGCGCCGTCCAAACGATGCGCCAGGCAAAGATGTCGAGCCCGTCCAGCGGACGGAGCATACGGGTATACACGGACAACAGCGCGAAGAGTGTCGTGGCCGCGACCGCTAGCGCGATGCCACGCCCCGTTTCCTGTCGATTCATGACCTATGCGGCGCGCCGCCGAAAGCGTCGCTCGAGCTCATCGATGCTCAATGTTGTTCGAAGCGAGCGAACCGCTTGTCGACTTGGCGCTCCTCGCTGACGACGTCGGTGACGCGCGCGGACGGCGGCCCGCGCCGCATCCATTCGAGCATGCGATCGATTTGGTTCGCGCTTCCCTGCAGCATCGCTTCGACGGAGCCGTCCGAAACATTCGCCACCCAGCCTGTGATCCCAAGGGCATGCGCGTGCCTAAGGGTCGCATGCCTAAATCCGACGCCTTGGACGACGCCGCGCACCCGCACGTAATACGTTTCCATTTTTTTGTCCAAATCCGGACCGTCCATCGCTGCCTCTAATGCTTTTAGCCAATCCCCGCATTGTAGACGCCAACGTCAAAATGCTTTTTTTAGCCGTCGATGCATTTCAGCGCTAAAGAAAATGGTCTAAGTGGTCGTTAAATGCACTGATTGCGTATGCGCGACAGCTCATTTGGCAAGAGGAGACGAAACGGTGGCGCTACAGGATCACGCGGCACGGCTGCGCAGCCGCTTGCTGGGAAGCTGGTTCGACAAGCACAGCACCGCGATTCTGACCGTCGCCGTCTGCGCGATCGCGGTCGGCATCGTCGCGTTCGGCGCGAGCCAGATTTTTGCGGCGCGCGAGCTCGACGACGTGCAGCTCACGCGGGCGTTACAAATTCGTGACAACGTCGAGCAGCTCGAAGCGCTCTATGCGGACGCCGACGCGGACTTTTTTCGTTTAGTGGCCGACCCTGCGGCGGAGGCGGCGCCCTGGCCCGTGCCACGGATCGAACGCGCTGAGCGGGCGCTCGATGCCCTCTCGCAGACGTTCGACGCGTCGTCGAAGCAGGCCGCCCGCATCGACGCGCTTCGTCGCGCCACGCACGAATGGCAGCTCAGCATCGCTCAAGCGTCGGTCGGCGCGCGCTCCGACGGGCAAGCCGTTCGTTTACCGCGCGACGCCCTGCTTGCGATCGAGGATAGCCGGCACCGCGTGGCCATCGGTCTGCGCGCCCTAGACGCCGAGCAGCAAACGTTCACCGGCGCCCGCTCGAATCAATTGGCGCGCCGCTATGCGTCGGAGCGGGTCGCGTTTGCCGCCGCCGTGGCGGCGGCCTTCGTCTTTCTCGTCTACGGTTTTCTTGCCAATCATCGCATCGGGCTCGAACGCGCGCGCGCGCGGATCTCGGCGGAAGAAGGCGAAGCGCGCTTTCGCGAATACTTCCAAGAGCATCCGCTCCCGATGCTCATCTACGACGTCGAAACGCTCACGATCGCGGCACTCAACGGCGCGGCGGAACGCCAATACGGTTACGCGGCCGACGAACTGACGGGGATGCCGATCTCGGCGCTGCGGCCGCCCGAGGATGGCGCCGCGTTCCTCGCGAGATTCGCCGAACTCGCATCGACCAAGGGTGCAACGGCAGGCTCGACACCGTTCCGCACGCACGTACGCAAGGACGGCTCGCGCTTGTTCGTCGAGCCGTCCTATCACTTCCTGACCTACGCCAATCGCCGCGCCTGTTTTGTCGTCGCCATCGATGTGACTGAAAAGGAAAATGCGAAGGAGGCATTGCGGCAATCGAAGAAAATGCTCGAGGCCGTTATCGACAGTGTGCCGCAGCGCATCTTTTGGAAAGACACGGAATCGCGCTACCTCGGCTGCAATCGCGCCTTCGCGCACGATGTCGGCCTGGACGACGCGCCGCAAATCATCGGGCTCACCGACTACGATCTGCCGTGGCGGGCGGGGGCCCCCAATGCACGGGCGCGCGATCAAGCGGTCGTTCAAAGCGGCGAACCGATGAACAACTACGAGGAGTTCGCCCCCTCCGCCGGCGGCGCGTGGCGGTGGCTGCGCAAGACGAAGGTGCCGCTACGCGATACCCGGGGCGAAGTCATCGGGCTGCTCGCGACCTACGAAGACGTGACCGAGCGCAAAGGCGTCGATCTCGCGCTTCGGTTGCGCAGCCGCGCGCTCGACGCCATCGTCAACGCGGTGCTGATCACGCGCGTCACCGAAGACGGCAACCTCATCGAATACACGAACCCCGCGTTCGAACGGATCACGGGCTACGCGGTGGCCGACGTCAAAGGCTTGGATTTCCGCTTTCTGCAAGGCGAGGATCGCCAGCAAGAAGGCATCGAATCCATTCGGCGGGCGCTGGCCGAGGAACGTGAAGTCGCCACCCTTTTGCGCAACTATCGACGCGACGGCACCCTGTTCTGGAATCAAATCTATATCGCACCGGTACGCGACGACAACGGCCTCGTCACGCATCACATCAGCGTCGTCAACGATGTGACCGAACTGGTTCAATCGCGCGATTTGCTGAGCCAGCAAGCGAACTTCGATACGCTCACCGCGCTGCCGAACCGCCATCGGCTCAACGACCGTCTGGCACAGGTCATCGGCGATGCCCAGCGCGAAAACACGCGCGTCGCGGTCGCCTTCATGGACATCGATCACTTCAAGGATGTCAACGACAGCCTCGGCCACGGCATCGGCGACCGCCTGCTGCAGGAGATCAGCGCCCGTTTGTCGGCATGCGTGGACGAGCTCGACATCGTCGCGCGCTATGGCGGCGATGAATTCGTCGTCGTGGTGTGCGAAGGCGCGCAAGAAGACCGGCTGACCGAAGTACTCGCGCGGATCTCGCAAGCCTTCGCGCGTCCCGTCTGGATCGACGATACGGAGTTTTACGTCGAGACCAGCATCGGCGTGGCCTGCTTCCCGAGCGACGGCGACGACCCGGAAACGCTGCTGCGCCGCGCCGACCTCGCCATGTACCGCGCCAAATCGAATGGACGCAACGGCCTTCAGCGATTCACGCCTGAACTCGGCCGGCGCGCCGACGAGCGACTCGCGCTGTCGCGCCGCATGCGAGCTGCTTTGGCGAACGGAGAATTTAGGCTCGAATATCAGCCCCAGGTCGATCTGCAAACCAATCGCGTAACCGGCGTCGAGGCACTACTACGGTGGACCGACAAAACGCTCGGCCCCGTCAGCCCCGCGACGTTCATTCCGATCGCGGAGGAAAACGGGCTCATCGTTCCGATCGGCGAATGGGTCATGCAGCAGGCATGCTTCCAAGCGCAGGTTTGGCAAGAGACACTGCCCGGACTGCGCATGTCGGTCAACCTGTCGCCGCGGCAATTCGCGCGCGGCGACATCCTGCGCGTCGTGCAGCGCGCGCTCACACGGGCCCGCTTGTCGCCGCGCCTACTGGAGCTCGAAATCACCGAAGGCGCGCTGATGTCGCTCGGCGCGCTAGACGTGCTGCGCGCATTGCGCGCCATGGATATCGATCTGGCGATCGACGATTTCGGCACCGGCTATTCGAGCCTGTCCTACATCCGCAACTTCCATGCGGATCGGCTCAAGCTCGACATGTCGTTCGTCTCGGGCATCGGTCGTCATCGAGAAGACGAGGTCATCACGAGGGCCATCCTCTCGCTCGGCCGAGCGCTCGGTTTCAAGGTCGTCGCCGAGGGCGTCGAAACCGAGACGCAACTCGCGTTTTTGCGCCGGCACGGTTGCAGCGTCGTGCAAGGCTACCGCTTCGCCCGCCCGATGCCCGCCGCCGATGCGCACGCTTTCATCAGGCATTTCAACGAAGGGGCGGTCGCTTATACGTGAGCGGCGAGCACACCAAGTACAATCTCGCCGCATCACCGCAACAACCGGCGCGCAATACCGCGCAATACCGAGCAATACGCAACACACACCATGACCGAACTTTCCCGCGACCTCGTGCTCGTCACGGGCGCATCGGGCTTCGTCGGCTCCGCCGTCGCCCGCGCCGCGCTTGCGCGCGGTATGCGCGTGCGTGTGCTCGTGCGTGCAACGAGCCCCCGCACGAACGTCGACGCGCTCGACGCCGAGATCGTCGTCGGCGACATGCGCGACATATCGTCGATGCGCGCCGCGCTGCGCGGCGTGCGCTATCTCTTCCACGTGGCCGCCGATTACCGGCTCTGGGCGCCGAACCCGTTGGAAATCGAACGCGCCAACCTCGAAGGCGCTGAAGCGACCATGCGCGCGGCGCTCGCCGAAGGCGTCGAACGCATCGTCTACACGAGCAGCGTCGCGACGTTGAAGGTCACGAGCGAAGGCCGCGTCGCCGACGAATCGGCGCCGCTCGCCGCGAACCGGGCGATCGGCGTCTATAAGCGCAGCAAGGTACTGGCCGAGCGCGCCGTCGAGCGCATGATCGAGCGCGACGGATTGCCCGCCGTCATCGTCAATCCGTCCACGCCGATCGGGCCGCGCGACGTGCGCCCCACGCCGACAGGCCGCATCATCGTCGAGGCCGCGCTCGGCAAGATTCCCGCGTTCGTCGATACCGGCTTGAATCTCGTGCACGTCGACGACGTGGCGCAAGGGCACTTGCTCGCGCTCGATCACGGACGGATCGGCGAGCGCTACATCCTCGGCGGCGAAAACTTGCCGCTGCAGCGCATGCTCGCCGACATCGCGGGCGAAACGGGCCGCAAGCCGCCCACCCTCAGCCTGCCGCGCTGGCCGCTCTACCCGCTCGCGCTCGGAGCCGAATGCGTGGCCAAGTTCACGAAGCGCGAACCGTTCGTCACGGTCGACGGCTTGAAGATGTCGAAGAACAAGATGTATTTCTCGTCGGCGAAAGCCGAGCGGGAACTCGGCTATCGCGCGAGGCCTTATATCGACGGGCTGCGCGACGCGCTTCAGTGGTTCCGCGAAGCGGGTTATCTGCGGCGCTAAGCGCCGCGCGTGCATTTTGTTACAACTCGAAGGCACGGGGCGCGAATGCACTCGGCACGCAGCCGGTAGAATCGCGTCTCTTTGCTTGAGATAGCTCGCATGAACCTGGAAGAACAGATCGGTGCGATCGACGCGCAGGTCGATCGGCTCAGCGAACTCGTCCGGCTCGCACAGGGCGCCGCCGAGCACGCGCAGACGCAGCACGCCGAAATCGAGCGCGCACAGACCGAACCCATCGCTTCGGCCGATACCGAGCCGCCTGCGCAAGCACCCGCGCCGGCCGCCGACGAACCCTCCACCCTGCGTGTCGCGCGCCCGTCACAGAACGAACTGACGCTCACCATCGGGTCGCAAACCGTCACGCTGCGCCCCGAGCAGATCGGTCAATTGATCGAGGAGTTGGCGAACGCGCGCGCGTCGATGACGCCGGAGCCGCCCACCGCGCTTGCCCCCGGCTGGCGTTTCGCCTCCACGAAAAACCCGATGATGGCGATGCAAAAGCAGCCCAACGGCGATCGTCTGATGATTGCCCGCCATACGGGCCACGGCTGGGTGCCGTTCACGTTTTCGCCCGATGCGGCCGTTCAGCTCTACATGATGCTGACGCAGAAATGATCGGCGCCGCGGCTCAGCGGCCCTGAACGGGCGCCTGCACGCGAGCCTTCCACTGGCCGCCCTTGCCGCGCCAATAGCGGACGGCGGACGCCACCGTCGCTCCCACGTAAAACAGCGCGACGAGCGGCAACGCCGGCGCCCACCACGGCGATCGGCCGTAATAGCGCAGCATCGGCGCGTAGGCGCAGCACATGGCGCCCCATGCAAGCCATGCGGGCCAGCCCAACGCGCCCAGGGCCACGGCCACGACGGGCGGTACGAGATAGATCACCGTCATGCCGGCCAATGTGCCGGCCAGCAGCCACGGCGAATAGCGCAATTGCGTAAAGGCCGTGCGCGCGATCATGTTCCAGATCTCGCTCGGGCCGTCGTACGGACGCAACGAACGGCTGCGCGCCGCCACGTCCAATCGAATGGCATGGCCGCCCTGACCGCGATGCTTGATGTGCGCCGCGAGCGTGCAATCGTCGATGAGGGCCGCGCGAATCGAGGCCATCCCACCCGCTTCTTCGAGCGCCGCGCGCTTGACGAGCATGCAGCCGCCGGCCGCGGCGGCGGTCTTGTTGCGCGAATCGTTGACCCAGCGGAACGGATACAGTTTGGCGAAAAAGAAGACGAAAGCCGGAATCAGCGCTTTTTCCCAAATGGAATCGCAGCGCAGCCGCACCATCAGCGAGACCAGATCCCGACGCTCGATCATGGCGCGGGCGACGAGCTCGGCCACGGCCTCGGGCGGATGGCCGATGTCGGCGTCGGTCAGGAGCAAATAATCGGCCGGCAGGGCGCGCGATGCGACGGCCGCGATGCCCTGCGATTGCGCCCATACCTTGCCTGACCAGCCCGCCGGCAGCGGCTCGGCCGCGATGACGGTCAGCCGCTCGGGTTTGCCCAGCGCGAGGGCCGTTGCGCGCGCGACGTCGGCGGTGCCGTCGGTGCTGTGATCGTCGACGACCACCACATGAAACTCGCCCGCATAGTCTTGCTCGATCAGCGAGGCGACCGCGGCGCCGATGACGTCGGCTTCATTGCGCGCCGGCACCACGGCCACCACGGCCGGCCACGCCTCGAACGCCGCTAACGCCTCGGGGGCGATCGGCGGCGCGCAGCGGGTGCGCCAGAAGCCGCCCCGCGCGAACAACAGCACAGCCCAGATGACGAGCGACACGACGGACAACCCAAAGAGCGTCGCGATCATGCGCGCTCCCGCAAACGATATGAACAATGAGCCGAAGGCATCCTACGAGCCTATGCAATGAAATTGAATTGAAAGCATCTACGTAATGAAAACGCAATATGCTCGCGAGATGCGGTAGTTTAGCGGGTCGCCGCCCGAGGCGGCGTCGATCTGGACGGCGAATTCGCTGGCATTCTTGCAACGCCCCACTACCGGCCCGGAAGCGTTCCCGTCCCGATAGCGTTAGAATGCGCGTTTGGGTTGGTTTGCCGGCTATCACGCCCGCTTTCTAATAAATAGTTGGAATCTGGGCGATCGCTGCTACAAGGCCGGCGGTTCGATACCCCGATTCGGTCGGAGTTCGCCACACATGCGAGTCATCCTTGCTCAACCCCGCGGCTTTTGTGCGGGCGTAGTACGCGCGATCGAGATCGTCGACCGCGCGCTGCAGCGGCACGGCGCCCCCGTTTACGTGCGCCACGAAATCGTGCATAACCGGCATGTCGTCGAAAACCTGCGCAATAAGGGCGCGCGTTTCGTCGAAGAACTCGATGAAGTCCCGCACGGCGCCGTGGCCATTTTCAGCGCGCACGGCGTGGCGCAAAGCGTCGAGCACGACGCCCAGGCGCGCGGGCTCGACGTACTCGACGCCACGTGCCCGCTCGTCACGAAAGTGCACGTGCAGGGCCGTCAATACGTGGCGGCCGGGCGCACGCTGATTCTCATCGGCCACGCAGGGCATCCGGAAGTCGAAGGCACGATCGGTCAAATTCCGGGCAAGGTGCTGCTCGTCCAAAGCGAAGCCGAAGTCGAAAAACTCGATCTGCCCCTGGACACGCCGCTCGCCTACGTGACGCAAACCACGTTGTCGGTGGACGACACGCGCGGCATCATCGAAGCGCTGATGCGGCGCTTCAGCAATATCGTCGGCCCCGACACGCGCGACATTTGCTACGCCACGCAAAACCGCCAGGCCGCCGTGCGGGAGTTGAGCGAGCAAGTGGATGTCCTGCTCGTGGTCGGCGCGACGAACAGCTCGAACTCGAACCGCCTGCGCGAAATCGGCGCCGAATCGGGCGTCGCGAGCTATCTCGTCGCCGATGGCACCGAACTGAAGGCCGAATGGTTTTCGGGCGCGCAAACGGTCGGCATCACCGCCGGCGCGTCCGCGCCCGAGGAAATGGTAGAGCACGTGATCGACGCGTTGCGTGCACTGGGCCCCGTCGAAGTTTCGACGATGGCGGGCCGTGAAGAAAAAGTCGAATTCAAGCTGCCGTCGAAGCTCACCGAGCCCGACGCCGCACGCCAAGTTTAAGGAGGTTGCTTTGTCGATTCCGCTTTTGCAAAAGGTTCGCGTCGGCGCTTATATCACGCGCCAACATTTCAGCGGCAATAAGCGCTATCCGCTCGCGCTGATGCTCGAGCCGCTCTTTCGCTGCAATCTCGCCTGCAACGGCTGCGGCAAGATCGATTACCCGGATCCCATCCTCAATCAACGGCTGTCCGTCGAGGAGTGCCTCGGCGCCGTCGACGAGTGCGGCGCCCCGGTCGTATCGATCGCCGGCGGCGAACCGCTGCTGCACAAGGATATGCCCACCATCGTCAAGGGCATCATCGCGCGCAAGAAGTTCGTCTATTTGTGCACGAACGCGCTGCTGATGGAAAAGAAGATGGACGACTACCAGCCGAGCCCGTACTTCGTCTGGTCGGTCCATCTCGACGGCGATCAAGCCATGCACGACCACTCGGTGTCGCAAGAAGGCGTGTACGAGAAGGCCGTCGCCGCGATTCGCGAAGCGAAGCGCCGCGGTTTCCGCGTCAACATCAACTGCACGTTGTTCAACGACGCTCAGCCCGAGCGCGTGGCGGCGTTCTTCGATACGCTCGGCCCGATGGGCGTGGACGGCATCACCGTCTCCCCCGGCTATGCGTACGAGCGCGCGCCCGATCAACAGCACTTCCTCAATCGCGACAAGACCAAGCAGCTCTTCCGCGAGATCTTCAAGCGCGGCAAGCGCGGCAAGAACTGGTCGTTCAGCCAATCGGCCATGTTCCTCGACTTCCTCGCGGGCAATCAGACCTATCACTGCACGCCGTGGGGCAACCCAGCGCGCACGGTGTTCGGCTGGCAGCGCCCCTGCTATCTCGTCGGCGAAGGCTATGCGAAGACCTTCAAGGAACTGATGGAAGAAACCGATTGGGACGCCTACGGCACGGGCAACTACGAAAAGTGCGCCGACTGCATGGTGCACAGCGGTTTCGAAGCCACGGCCGTGATGGATACGGTGGCGCATCCGCTCAAGGCGCTCGGCGTCAGCCTGCGCGGCCCGAAGATCGAAGGCGCGTTCGCGAAGGACATTCCGCTCGACAAGCAGCGTCCGGCCGAATACGTGTTCTCGCGCCACGTCGAGATCAAGCTCGAGGAAATCGGCCGCGCGCCGAACGTGAAGAACTCGCGCACGGCCGCGGCGCACTAAGCGCGTCTCGTTCGCTCGCCGAACGATGAGCGGCGCGGCCCGAATGGGCCGCGCCGCTTTGTTTTCGATGGATCACACGCTCGTGTCGATGATGAAGATCAAGACGAAGATCTTTCTGCTGGCGATCGTCCCGTTCCTGGTGGCGATAGCGGGCATCGGCATCGGCGTGCGCATGCAGGCGGCCGCCCTCGCCACGGCGCAGCGCGAGAGCGTCGAAGCGGCCTACATGTCGAGCAAGCAAGCCGAGCTCAAGCACTACGTCGAGCTCGCGACGAGCGCGATCGCGCCGCTCTATGAAGCGAGCCGCGATGCGAAAGACGACACGGCGCTTAAGCGCGAAGCGCTCGCCATGCTGCAGCGCATGGACTTCGGGCCAGACGGGTACTTCTTCGTCTACGACATGCGCGGCGATTCGCTGATGCACCCGCGCGAACCGGACCTCGTCGGGCACAACTGGTGGCTACTCAGGGATCCCAAAGGGTCGCTGACGATTCAACAGCTCATCGCCGCCGCGAACCAAGGCGGCGGATACGTTCGCTACCTGTGGCATCGCCCGTCCACCCATCGTCTCGAGCCGAAGCTCGGCTACGTGGTCCCGCTGCCGCGCTGGGGCTGGATGATCGGAACCGGCATTTACTTGGACGGCGTGACCGCGGCGCTGGCGCGCATCGATGCGACGGCGTCGGCCAATATCGCGCGCACCATGACATGGATCGGCGCCATCGCGCTGGCGGGCTTCGGCGTCATCATGGCCTGCGCGCTCTTCCTGAACGTATCCGAATACCGCAGTGCCGATGCGAAGCTCAAGCGGCTCGCGCGACAAGTGGTCGAATCGCAAGAGCACGAGCGAGCGCGCCTGTCGCGCGAACTGCACGACGGCATCAGCCAGATGATGGTGTCGGTGAAGCTGCTGCTCGAATCGGCGCTCGCGCGTTTGGAGCATGCCGGCCAGCCGCACGTGCGCGTACCCAGCGCGGAAGCGGCGCTCGGCACGGCGCTCGGACGGCTATCGCACGTCCTGCGCGAAGTGCGCCGCATCTCGCATGCATTGCGCCCCTCGATGCTCGACGATCTCGGCTTAGCCGCCGCGCTCGAGCAATTGACGCGAGAGCTGGCCGAGGAAACCGGCATCGACATGCGCGTCGAAACGGACCCGGCATCGCGCGCGGCCGAGCTGCCGACCGCCGTCAATACCGCCTTGTTCCGGATCGCTCAGGAAGCATTGACGAACATCGTGCGGCACGCGCATGCCGCGCATGCGACGCTGACTTTCACGGTCCGCGACGCGTCGGTCACGCTTGTGATCGCCGACGACGGACAAGGCTTCGATCTCGCGCGCGTGCAGGCCGACGCACGCGGCGGCATCGGCCTGCGCAACATGCGCGAGCGGCTCGATGCCCTTGGCGGCACGCTGGCCATTGCCTCGCAGCCGGGCAGTACGATCGTGACGGCGTCGGCGCCGCTCCCCCACTCGGCACGTTCGCGTACCGCCGCTTCTTCGCAAGACGACTCGCCCCCATGAACGCGCCCGCATCTTCTCGCACCGCCACTATCCTCCTCGTCGACGACCATCCGCTCGTACGCGACGGCCTGCGCCTGCGCTTGGAAGGCGTGCCGGGTCTGGTCGTCGTGGGCGAAGCCGGCAATGCAGACGAAGCGCTCGCCCTAGCGGACAAGCTCTCGCCCGATCTCGCCTTGATGGACGTCGGCATGAACGGAATGAGCGGCATCACGCTGGCCGGCATTTTTCACGACCGGTTTCCGGCGGTGCGGGTGCTGATGCTGTCGATGCACGACAACATCGAGTACGTGACACAAGCCGTGCGGGCCGGTGCTAGCGGCTATGTGCTGAAGGATTCGCCGGCCACCGAGATCGTCCATGCGATCTCGGCGGTGCTCGCGAACCGCACGTTTTTCAGCGCCGGTATCGCCGCGCGCATGATTCAAGCCAGTTCGCTGCAAACGCCGGTGGAGCGGCTGACGCCGCGCGAGAGCGAGATTCTCGATGCGCTGGCCGAGGGCCTGTCGAGCAAGCAGATCGCCGAGCGCTACGGGCTTTCCGTGCGCACGGTGGAAACACACCGGCTGAACGTCAAGCGCAAGCTCGAAATCGAAGGGCAAGCCGAATTGATCAAGTTCGCCGTCGAACGGCGCCGGCGTTGACCGGCGCCGAGGCTTGCCTCGCCGGCTTATTGGGCGCGCGCGTTGTGGGCGGTCAGGAATTTGATGAGCCCGTCGATGCCGCCTTGGCTCAATTGACTCTTGAATTGGTTCTGGTACACCTGAATGAGCCAGGCGCCCGACATGTCGATGTCGTAAATCTTCCATTCGTTGCCCGCCTTGCCGAGGCGGTAACCCACCTGCTGACTGTCCCCGGGCGTCGTGACCGTGGACATGACGAGCGCGTCGTTGGCGCTTGCCTCTTCCGGCTTGAACGAGAAGTGGGCATCTTGCGTGCCGAGCTGCGCGAGCGACGCCGCGTAGGTACGCGTCATCAGGACTTTAAATTGCTTCGCCAACTCTTGCTGCTGCGCAGGCGTGGCCTGCTTCCATGCGTCGCCGACGGCGATACGCGCCGTACGGTCGAAGTTGGTCGCCGGCAAGAAGTGGGATTGGACGATTTGCGAGATCTTGGCCATGTCGCCGCCGCGCGCGGCCGGATCTTGTTTCATCGCGTCGACCGTGCCGACGACGGCCTGCTTGACCACGTCCACGGGCGCCGTTTGCGCCCAAACGGCGGCGCTGACGAACATCGCGGCAAAAAATGCGAACAATTGACGTTTCATGGAATGTTCAACTCGATTGAAAGGGAGGCTGTAACGCCGCTCGCGCAAAGGCGCGGGGACGGGTCGATGCCCGGGCGGCAAGCGGGCGGTTCGGGCAGTATACCTACCCCCGCCGCCGGCTGCGCCGGCTCGCTTCCCGTTTCGACGCATCCCGGGGGGCAACGGTTCCGCGCCGCACTGAGCGGCAGACGGAGCCGGCGCGCCGACCCCCGGTATACTTAGGCGTTTTGCCCCTTACGTTTCCGTTGCCGGCCGATTCCGATTCATGCTGACGCCCCTTATCGTTCGTCTCGTTGCCTGGTCCGTGCGCCGCCCGGTTTGGATCGTCGCGCTCGCGCTCCTGCTGGCCGCGGCGAGCGGCGTCTATACGGCGCGGCACTTCAAAATCAACACCGACGTCAGCAAGCTCATCGAGACCGATGCGCAATGGTCGGCGCTCAGCACCGCCATGGATCGCGCATTCCCCGATCGGGACCAGACGATTCTCGCGGTCGTCGATGCAAACGCCCCCGAAATGGCCGATGCCGCAGCCGACGCGCTTGCCGCCGGCCTGTCGAGCCCCGCGTATCGCGCGCAAATCGGCGCCGTCTCGCAGCCTGGCGGGGGCCCGCTGTTCGAGCACGGCGGCATGCTGTTCCTGTCGACCGACAGCGTCGCGCGCACGACCGCACAGCTCGCGCAGGCGCGTCCGCTCGTGAACACGTTGGCTCACGACCCGAGCGTGACGGGCCTGGCGACGACGCTATCGACGATGCTCGGCCTGCCGCTGCAATCGGGACAGGTCAAGCTGCCGGGCATGGCAACGCTCTTCACGCGCGCCGCCGATACGACCGATGCGGTCCTAGCCGGCAAGAACGCGGCATTTTCCTGGCGCGCGCTCGTCGATCCCGATTCGGCCCGACAGCCGGCGCACGCCTTCGTCACGGTCACGCCCGTGGTCAACTACGGCGCGTTGCAGGCGGGGGCGCAGGCATCGGACACCATTCGCAAGGTGGCGCGCGAGCTCGATCTGCAAAAGCGCTACGGCGCGAGCGTGCACCTCACCGGCGAGCAGCCGCTGGCGGACGAGGAATTCGCTTCGGTGGCCGACGGCGCGGCCGTGAACGGCATCGCCACGCTCATCGTGGTCCTGGCCATCCTCTGGCTCGCGCTGCGTTCGAAACGGATGATCCTCGCGGTGCTGGTCACGCTGGCGGTGGGCTTGCCGATCACGGCCGCGCTCGGCCTGATGATGGTGGGCTCGCTGAACATGATCTCGGTCGCGTTCATGGTTTTGTTCGTCGGCCTGGGAGCCGATTTCGCGATTCAATACGGCGTGAAATACCGCGAGGAGCGCCACCGCGACGAACGGCTCGATCACGCGCTCGTCGGCGCGGCCCATTCGATGGGCCTGCCGCTGACGCTCGCCGCCGCCGCCGTGGCCGTGAGCTTCTTCTCGTTCTTGCCCACGGCCTACAAGGGCGTATCGGAGCTCGGGCTGATCGCGGGCGTCGGCATGATCGTCGCCTACTTCAGCACCATGACGCTGCTGCCCGCGCTGATCAAGCTGATGGCGCCGCCCGGCGAGCCCTCGCGGCCCGGCTTCGCGCGTTTGGCGCCGATCGACGACTTTCTGCAGGACCACCGCAAGCCCATCCTGCTCGGGGCGCTCGCCGTCGTGATCGGTGCAACGCCGCTGCTGCTGCATCTGCGCTTCGATTTCAACCCGTTGCATTTGAAAGACCCGACGACGGAATCCATGGCGACGCTGCGCTCGCTGAAGAACTCCCCCGAAGCGTCGGTCAACGATGTCGCCGTGCTGGCGCCCACGCTTGCCGCGGCGAACGCGACCGCCCAGCGCTTGAGTGCGCTCCCAGAGGTCGGGCGCGTGACGACGCTCACGACCTTCATCCCGCCCGACCAGCCGCAAAAGCGCTCGCTGATCGCCCAGGCGGCGCAAACGCTGCTGCCGGCGCTGACGCAGCCGCCGGCGCCCCCGTCGTCCGATGCGCAGCGTGTCGCCGCGTTGAAGCGCGCGGCGAACCAGCTCTCGTACGCCGCCGATGACTACCCGGGCCCCGGCGCGAAAGAAGCGAAACGGCTTTCGGCATCGCTGGCCAAACTCGCGGCCGCCGACGCCGCCGCGCGCGATCGCGCCGAGGCCGCTTTCGCCACGCCGCTGCGGCTCTCGCTGCATCGGCTGACCAACTTGCTGCAACCGTCCCCGATCACGCGCGAATCGCTGCCGCCGGCGCTCGTCCACGAATGGGTCGCGCCCGACGGCCGCGCGCTCGTGCAAATTTCCCCGCGCGTCCCGGCAGGCGTCGATTCCGACGACGATGCGATGCTGCGCGGCTTCGCTCATGCTGTGAAGAAGGCCGAGCCCGGCGCGATCGGCGGTCCGATTTCGATCCTGCATTCGGCCGATACGATCATCAAGGCGTTCCTGCAGGCCGCCGGATGGGCGGTGCTGTCGATCACGCTGTTGCTGTGGATCGCGCTCGGCCGGTTCGGCGACGTGCTGCGCACGATGATCCCGCTGCTCGTATCGGCGCTCGTCACGCTCGAGCTTTGCGTCGTCTTCGACATGCCCCTGAACTTTGCGAACATCATCGCGTTGCCGTTGATGCTCGGCGTGGGCGTCGCCTTCAAGGTGTATTTCGTCATGGCATGGCGGGCGGGCCAAACGAGCCTGCTGGCGTCGAGCCTCACGCATGCGGTATTGTTCAGCGCGGCCACCACGGCCACGGCATTCGGCAGTCTTTGGCTTTCGCACCACCCCGGCACGGCCAGCATGGGCCGCCTGCTCGCGCTGGCGCTCACGTGCACCCTCGTGGGCGCGGTCGTGTTCCAGCCCGTGCTGATGGGCAAACCACGCGCCGCGCGCGCCCAAAAGAAGGAATTAGAAGGAATCGATGGATAACCTGCGAACCTTGGCCGCGCCGTTGACCGTCGCGGCGCTTTTGGCCGGCTGCGCGAGCCCCGATCAACGCACGGCGGGCGATCCGCTCGAACCGATGAACCGCGCGATCTTCAAAGTCAACGATACGATCGACCGTACGATCGCGGTGCCGATCGCGAAGGGCTATCAAAAAGTGACGCCGCACCCGCTGCGCACCGCGATCAGCAACTTCTTCTCCAATTTGGGCGACCTGAACAATTTCGCGAACGCGTTGTTGCAGCTGAAGATCACGGACGCCACGGAAGATCTCATGCGCTTCGCGATGAACACGACGTTCGGTCTCGGCGGCCTCATCGACTTCGCCACGCAAGCGCGCCTGCCCAAGCATCATCAAGACTTCGGCCTGACGCTCGGTCATTGGGGCGTGCCGTCGGGGCCTTACCTCGTGCTGCCGATCTTCGGGCCGAGTTCGTTCCGCGACGGCGTGGGGCTCGCGGTCGATACGCGGTTCAGCCCGTTCATCTACGCGCCCACCGATTCGCGCAGGCCGCTCTACGCCATGCAGTTCGTCAGCGCGCGCTCCGATATGCTCGGGGCGACGAACATCCTCGAACAAGCCGCGCTCGATAAGTACTCGTTCGTGCGCGACGCCTATACACAGCAGCGCCGCTCCGCACTCGGCGCCGATGCGTCGAAGCCGCCCGCGCTGCCCAATTACGGCGACGACGAGGACAGCAGCACGACACCGGCCGCGCCCGATGGAGCGAGTGGAGCGAGTGCTGCCAGTGCAACAAGTGCGACGGTTTCGGCCGAACCGGCTTCCGGCGCTTCGGCTGCAGCCGCGCCGTCGGCGGCTTCGGCCACGCCTGCGGTGCCGGCCTCATCCGCATCGGCCCCCGCCGCCGCATCGGCCCCCGCCGCGGCATCGGCCGCCGCGGCATCGGCCGCCGCGGCATCGGCTCCGGCCGCCGCGTCGGCCGTGCCAGGCGTACCCCCCGCCAATGCGCCCGCCGGCGCGCCGCCCTCCAACGGCATCGGCAACAAGTAACGACTCTTAGGCAGATCACACTCATGTTTCACGCGGCTTGCTGTCAGGGCATGTTGAGCTCCACGTTGCATGCGCTCCATCCATACGCCCTGGCCGGCATCGTCGCCGCACTGATCGTGGGCGGCGCCGTCAAGGGCATCGTCAGCATCGGCGTGCCGCTCGTGGCAATGCCGATCCTGAGCCAGATGATGCCGGTCAAGCAGGCGGTGCTGCTGCTCTCGATGCCCGTGATCCTCGGCAATATTCCGCAAGCCCTCGAAGGCGGCGAAACGTTCGCCACGGCGCGCCGCATCGCCGCGCCGCTCATCGGCACGGTGCTCGGCAACATCGTCGGCGTGTCGATCCTCGTTTCGCTCGAGCCGCATCATGCACAGGCCGCCGCCGGCGCATTGCTGGTCTTTGCGTCCCTGTTGCTGCTCGCCTCGCCGCGCTTCACGCTCGCGCCGGCCTGGGTGAAGCCGGTGGGATTCATCCTCGGGTTCGGCGCGGCGCTCATGGAAAGCATCGCGTCGATCCCGGGGCCGTTGCTGGCGATCTATCTGATCTCCACGGGCGCGCGCGGCAAGGACTTCACGAAGCAGATGGCGATCATCCTCGTCGTCTCGATCTTGACGTTGCTCGTCGCGTTCAAGAGCGGCGCGCATGCGTCCGGCGGCGATCTCTTGATTTCCGCCGCCGCCAGCATCCCCGTGATCGCGGGCATGCTGATCGCACGGCCGCTGCGCGACAAGCTGCCGCCGCAGGCCTTTCGTCTCATCGTATTGCTGTTCGTGCTCGGCGCCGCAGCGCAGATGATTCGGAAAGCGTTGGGGGCATAGCCCTCGGCGTATGCCGTGTCGATCCTCGGTCTGTCGATCCTCGGTCACCTGGCGGTCGAGCGGTGAACGCCCTGCGTGCGATTAAATCAGCAGCCCATCCCGGGCAATCACTATACAGCTCATTCTATTAAGCAATAATTGCCGAATCAGGCGCCCCATATCAGAAGCGCCCGTATTTTTTTCTGCAATCAATTAATCAAGCGCCTCAAAAACTGCAGATAAATCGGACTCCGCCGGTCGATCGCTCGTTTCGAGGGGAATAGCTATCGATTTCGTCATGCAGGTCTATTAAAATTTGCGCCTCCCCTCGCGTTGCCCGCGATGCAGCCTGCTCTGAAGGAACGGCGCATGAATTCCGATACGCTTTTCGACGCGCTCTATTACGGCGCCGCCCAACGCAATCGCCTGCTCAAACTCGATACCCCTCTGGGCGACGATTGGCTCGCGCCGCTGCAAGTCAAAGGCACTGCGCGCCTCGGGCGCGATTACGAATTCATCGTCGATGCGGTGTCGATTCACGGCAATGAAATCAAGGTCGACGCGCTGATCGGGCAAGCGGTCACGTTGTGGCTCCAGCAGGCCGACGGCAACTATCTGCCGCATCACGGCTACGTGCACGCGTTCAGCCGATTGGGCACGGACGGATCGCTGACTTACTACCAGTTGCGATTTTCGTCATGGATGTATTTTCTGCGGCTGCGGCGCGACATGCGCGATTGGCAGGAGCAAACGGGCGAGCAGATCGTCTCCGACGTATTCGATCAGCATCCGCAGGCGCAGAGCGCTTACCGATTCGATTTGCGTCAGCCGATGCCGCGCTACTCGAATCGCGTGCAATGGGAATACGACTGGGATTTCGTTCATCGCAGCTTGGAGGAGACGGGCGTGTTCGGCCGCTTCGAGCAAGCCGACGACGGTAAATCCCATACGCTCGTGCTGATGGACGACGCGTATCTGATGCCTGAACTCGTTCCGAACCCGGTCGTTTTTCGCCGCGTCGGGTTGCGCGAAGAAGCCGACGGCCTCGCGCAGTGGAAAGAGCAGCTGCAGATTCAAAGCGCCACGCTGACGACGCGCACGTTCGACTACAAGCGGCCCGATTTGCCCAAGGAAGTCACGAGCGCGATCGATGCGCAAACGGATATCCCCGCGCAGGGCGAAGTCTATGACTACACGGGCGCTTATACCTGGGGCGAGCGCGATCGTGGCGATCATCAAGCGAGCGTGCGTACCGAAGCCTGGCAATCGCAGGCCAAGCGGTATCACGGCATCGGCAGTATGCGCTCGGCCAGCCCGGGCTATTGGTTTACGCTGACGGGTCACCCCGTTCACGACAAAGAAGCGGAACAGGACCGCGAATTCGCCATCGTGGCCACGACGTGGACCATCCGCAACAACCTGCCCGGCATGGACGGCGTGGCCGATTTTCCGGAGAGCTTGCAGGCCGAGGTCAAACACGTGGCCGCGGCCAGCGTCGGGGGGGTGACGGTCAAGCATCCCGACGGTAGCGCCGGCTTCTTCCAAGTCGAGATCGAGGCACAGCGGCGGCGCACGCCGTTCCGCAGCCCGCTCGAGCATCACAAGCCCGTCATGACGCTGCAGACAGGGATCGTCGCAGGGCCGAACGACGAGGAGATCTACACCGATTCGTTGAACCGCGTGAAAGTGTGGTTCCCGTGGAATCGGCGCAACGAAGGCGACGAAGGTGCGTCCGTTTGGGTGCGCGCCGCGTTTCCCGACGCCGGCAGCGACCGCGGCGGCCACTACCCGCTGCGCAAGGGCGATGAAGTCATCGTGGGCTTCATGGGCGGCGATTGCGACCGCCCCGTGATCCTGAGCCGCATGCACGGCGGCGCCACGCCGCCGACTTGGCACACGCACGGGCTGCTGTCGGGCTATCGATCGAAGGAATATGCCGGAAGCGGGTTCAACCAACTCGTGATGGACGACGCCACGGGACAAAACCGCGTTCAGCTGTATTCGACGAGCGCCGACTCGCACCTGCATCTGGGTTATCTCGTCGATCACACGAACAATACGCGCGGCGCGTATCTGGGCAGCGGGTTCGATTTGAAGTCGAGCGCGTATGGCGCGATTCGCGCGGGGCAAGGGCTTTATGTCTCGACCTATGCGAAGTCGTCGGGTAGCCAGCCGCTCGATGTGAGCGAATCGCAATCTCAGCTCATCAACGCCGAAAGCATCGTCGAAGCGTTGTCGCAGGCGAGCGAGCAGCATCAAGCGGAAAGCCTCAAAGACGGGTACGAAGCGATGCGTGCCTATACGGACGCGACGCAAAAGAGCGTAGCGGGCGCGGTATCGAATTCGGGGCGCACCGCCGGTGGCGGCGCCGGCAACGCGAACGGATTCAATCAGCCCGTGTTGCTGTTCGGCAGCCCCGCGGGCATCGGCTTGTCGACGCAGCAGTCGGTGCACGTATCGGCCACCGACCAGGTGAATTTCGCGACCGGGCAGAGCATGCACGTCGCCGCGGGCAAGTCGTTGCTCGCAAGCGTGGGCGAGAAGCTGAGCTTGTTCGTGCAGAACGCCGGGATGAAATTGTTTGCGGCGAAGGGCAAGGTCGAAGTCCAGGCGCAATCGGACAATATCGAACTCACCGCGCAAAAGGGCGTGAAGGTCGTCTCGACCACCGACTCGATCGAAATCGCCGCCGATCAGGGCATCGTTCTCACCAGCGGTGGGGCCTATATCAAGATCGCGGGCGGCAACATCGAAATACACGGCCCGGGCACGGTGGATGTGAAAGGCGCGCAACGGCTGTTCAATGGGCCGGCGAGCATGGGATATCCGCTGCCCTCGTCGCGGCCCGATGCGCCGGGGCAACTCGAGTTGTTTCACAAGTACGCGAATGCGCAGGCCGTCAAAGGCGGGGCGTTTTCCGTATTCGATTCGAACGGGGCGCTGCTCAATAAGGGCGCGCTCGATGCCAGCGGACATACGGTCGTGAGCGGGCTGCCTTCAGGCGTCGTGCAGGTGAAGCTTGGCGACGATCCGCGGCAGCAGGATCAAACGGCGAGCAAGTTCAAGACGCCGAAGTGGCCGGCGGGCGATGACGCGGGGGCGAACGGTAGCGAGGGCGGTGCGGATACAGCCGTCGCCGCGAGCGATTCGCTCGGGGGAATGATGCCTGCCGCGCAAAGCGCGGGCGGGATGAGTGGCCTGGCGGCCGCGGCCGGTACGGGCGGCGGCGCCGGGTTGCTGGGCTCGATCATGCCTTCGACCCAGAGCGCGTCCTCGCTCATGGGCGCGGCGACGAGCAACGGAATCAGCTTCGCCCAACAAGCGATGGCGAAGGTGCTGCCCGCCGGTGCGCAAACCGCGCTTTCGCAGGCGAACCAAGTGGGTGCGGCGGCGCCCGCGATAAGCCATTTGGTTCAGGGGGGGCTTGGGGGACTTTCGGCGCCGAAGCTGGGGTAGGCGTGAGCGGATGTGAAATGTCCGTCCGTCGCGCTTCGAACGCACCAATAGCGCCGTAGGCGCCCCAATCCTGCGCCCGAATTCGAGATACTCGAGCTTCGTATAATCTCGCTCAGAACAACTCCCGAGGTCGAAACATGAAAAACGTCATCCGCGTCGGCGATCCGACTAGCCACGGCGGCAAAGTCATCACGGGGGCATCGAATTTCGACGTCGATGGAATTCCGGTCGCGTGTGTCGGCGATCAATGCACGTGTCCGATGAGCGGCCATGAAAACTGCGTCATCGTCGAGGGCGATTCGGACTTCGTCGTGGATGGTCGAGCCGTCGCGTTCGATGGTCACAAGACGAGCTGTGGGGCGGTGCTGCAATCGACGGCCCAAGGGTTCGGGGGATCGTGAGGGTGCCGGCCCGCCCCTATAGAGGCCCTACCGCAGGCTAACGAATCGTGCCGGCCGCAGTCAGTCCACAACCTTAAGCGGCGCTCAGTGCGCCCGCGGCGTACAACGCCTCGCGCGCGGCAACGAGCGAGGCGCGCGCAGCCTTCGCGTCGAACGCCAAGCGGATCATCGCAGGCAACTGGCGCGGCGCCCGCGCGAGTTCGCGCAGAATCGGCCCGAGCGCCGTGGTGCCGTCCTCGCGCAAACCCACCGTTGCCGCCGGCGGCAACGTACGCCAAGCCGGGTCGACCACCGCACGGCAAACGACGAAGGGCAGCCCACGCGCGGCGGCCTGCGCGGCCGCAATGTGCGATTCCATATCTACCGCCAGCGCACCCGTCTTGCCGTGCAGCGCGTCTTTCTGCGCCTGTGTGACCGCCGGAGCCGCCACCGCCGCAAGCGTGCCGCATTCGATGCGCGCGTCAGGCAACGCTGCGCGCAATGCGGCGATCATCCGGTCCTTCCAAGCGGAATCGGTGGGCACGCGGCCCAGCGGTCCGTCGATTGCATCGGCCACGATCAGCGCCCCCGGCGGCAAATCCGGCGCAAGCCCCCCCGCGGTGCCGAAGCTCATCACGCCCGAAGCGCCCTTCGCCAGCGCTTGCGTCAACGCCCGCTCGAGCCGATCGGCGCGCGCGGCATAGACCACTTCGACGCCGGGCCCGCGAGCAATCCGCGCCTCGAACGCCATGCCGGTGACGACAACGAGCGGCAAGGCCGCGCTACTCGCCATCACATGCCGACCGTGACGCGCACGCGGCCATCGCGTTTCAAATTGCGATACCGCGCCAACGCCCACAGCGGGAAAAACTTGCGATAACCGTGATAACGCAGGTAGAACACGCGCGGGAAACCCGTGGCCGTGAACCGCGTTTCATCCCATAACCCGTGTTCGCGCTGCGTGTCGACGAGGTAAGCCATGCCCCGCTCGACGGCCGGGTGATCGACGACGCCCGCGGCCATCAGCCCCATCAGCGCCCACGCCGTTTGCGATGCGGTGCTCGCGGCCGGTTCGTATCCACGGTAGTCGAGCTTGTAGCTCGTGCCGTCCTCGCCCCAGCCGCCGTCTGCGTTTTGGATCGAGATCAACCACTGCGCGGCACGCTTGATACGCGCGTCGTCATGCGCGATACCGGCCGCATTGAGCGCGCAAAGCGCCGTCCACGTGCCGTACACGTAGTTCATGCCCCAGCGGCCGTACCAGCTGCCGTCGTCTTCCTGCTCGGCCAGCAGATAGTGATAAGCGCGGCGCGCCGGTTCGTTGTTGCCCGGCAGTTCGCCGAACTGCGCCAGCATGGACAGGCACCGTCCCGACACGTCGGCCGTGGGCGGATCGAGCAAGGCGCCGTGATCCGAAAACGGAATATTGTTCAAGTAGTACTGCGTGTTTTCCGGTTCGAATGCACCCCAGCCGCCGTCGCTGCTTTGCATCCCGACGATCCACTCTCTGGCTCGCGCGATCGCTTCACGATCGACGTTCGAACCCGTCAGGTCGGCTGCACGATGCATCGCCATCGCCACGACGGCCGTATCGTCGACGTCCGGGTAATGAGGGTTCGCGTATTGAAACGCCCATCCGCCCGGACGCACGTGCGCTCGGCGCGAGATCCAATCGCCGCGCACGTCGAGCACCTGCAGCGGACGCAGCCACTGCAATCCACGCAGCGCCGCTTCCCGCGCGTTCGGCGTGCCGGCTTCCAGCAGCGCATGCGCGACGAGCGAGGTGTCCCAAACCGGCGACAGGCACGGCTGGCAATAGGCTTCGTCATCGCCCACGACAAGCAGCTTGTCGACCGACGCACGAGCGATCGCACGATTCGGATAGTCGGGCCCGTGGCCCAGCGCGTCGTACATCATCACGGCGTTCGCCATGGCGGGGAAAATCGCGCCGAGGCCATCCTCGCCATTCAACCGCTCGTCGACGAACGTCACGGCGGCTGCAATCGCGCGCTCGCGCGTCTTTTTCGGAAACCAACCGTCGACCGCGCGCAGCACCGTATCGACGACGCGAAAGAAGCCGAACCAGCCGCGGCTCTGATGACCGGCGCGCGGCAGCAAGCCCGTCGCCGACGGATCGCCCAAAAACAGTTCGTCGATGCGAACGCCGAGCGGGTTCTTCGCCACCGGCCGCCGCGCATTGAGCACGAGCAGCGGCACGATCACCGTGCGCGCCCAGTACGACACCTTCGAGAGATGGAAGGGAAACCACTGCGGGAGCAGCGTGATTTCTACAGGCATCATCGGCACGGCGCTCCAGGGCACGATGCCGAACAACGCGAGCATGATTCGCGTGAACACGTTCACGGCCTCCGCGCCGCCTGCGCCGAGAATCGCCGCGCGGGCCCGCTGCATGTGCTCGGCATCGTCGCGTTCGCCCGCCATCTTCAACGCGAAGTAAGCCTTGACGCTTGCGCTAACGTCCATCGCGCCGTCGGTGAAGAGCGGCCAGCCGCCCTCGGCCAACTGAATGCGGCGCAAATAGCGGACGATTTTGCGTTCGAGCGCAATGTTGGGCGCTTCGCCAAGATAGTGCACGAGCAAGATGTACTCGGCGGGAATCGTCGCATCCGCTTCGAGCTCGTAGACCCAATGCCCGTCGGGGCGCTGATCGGCCAGGATCGCGTCGGTCGCGCGCGCGATGGACGCCTCGAGCGTCGAGCTCGAAGCCGCCATGACGGCGGAAGGGGCGGAAATATCGTTCATCGACATCTAAACAAAGGTTGAAGGACGAAGCGCAACGCTCGGTCGCGTCACTCAAAAGAGCGCGTAGCGCGCAACGATCCACAGCAGCCGCAAACGCGGCTTGGCCACGGGCGGGCGCGGCAGGTCGAACCCGCGCTCGAGCGTCCGCTCGAGCAGCACCCGGTAGACGCCCGACATGATCCGGGGCGCGCGCACGGCTTTGCGCGGCGCCGCGTCCATGATCGCGTCGGCCTTGGCGAAATGAGCCAGCGCACGCTCGGCCAGCGTGGCGCACACGCGCGGCAAGGACGGATCGTCGGCGATCGCGATCGGATTCGTGGCGGCAATGCCCTCGCGGGCCAGCAGCTCGTACGGCAAGTAGCAGCGGTTGATCGCGGCGTCCTCGTCGATGTCGCGCAAAATGTTGGTCAGTTGCAGCGCTCGGCCGAGATGGTGAGACAGCTCATGCCCGGCGTCCTCACTCATCCCGAAAACTCTCACCGACAGCCGGCCGGCGGCGCTCGCGACCCGATCGCAGTAGAGATCGAGCGTGGCTTCGTCGGGTGCGCAAATATCGGCCGCGGCGTCCATGGCCATGCCGTCGATCATGGCGTGAAAGTCTTCCCGACGCAGGTCGAACGCGCGGATCTCGCGCGTCAACGCGGCCAGAGCCGGGCGCGGCTGGCCGTCGTAGCAGGCGTCGATGTCGGCGCGCCAGCGCTCGAGCGATGCGCTGCGCTCCGCGCGCGGCGCATCGCTATCGGCGATGTCGTCCACGGCGCGGCAAAACGCGTAGATCTGAAACATCGCGTCGCGCTGCGCGGCGGGCAAAATGCGCATCGCGAGATAGAACGAACTGCCCGACGTGACGGTTGCGGCGTCGGACGCTGATTCGTCCACGACGAGATTGGAAACGGCCAAGGCGAACTCCGCTGTGGCGCCCCTGCAGGGCGAATGAGAACCGATGCTTTTTGCGGCGTGCCGCTCGCGCGCGCGTAGCGCGAGCCGCCGCGCTTCGCCTGTCTGATCGGCGGTGCGGCGCGCCGGCAAGGGAGCCGGAAACGGCCAAAAGTATACCAACGTTTTATCGCGCACCGCGGCGGCGGGCCAGGCGCACGTCTTCACGGCGCGCGCGAGCAGGAAAGGCGCCCTCAGGGGAGCGCGACGGAGCGGTTGCGCCCTTGTCGTTTCGCACTGTAGAGCGCGGCGTCGGCTTCGTTGATGAGCACTTCGTAGGTGGGCAGGCCCGGACGCGCCGCCGCGCCGCCCACGCTCGCCGTGACGGGCACGCGCACGCCTTCGGCTTCGACGGGCGTGTCGCCGATCGTCATGCGAATCTTCTCGGCCACTAGCATGGCATCGGCAAGCGGCGTACACGGCAGCAGCAAAGCGAACTCCTCTCCGCCGAATCGTCCGAACGTATCTTGGACGCGCACGGCGTCGGCCACGCGTTGGGCCATGACGCGCAGCACCGTATCGCCGACGGCATGTCCGAAGCGATCGTTGATGTCCTTGAAGTGATCAAGGTCGAACAGCAGAACGGACATTTCCCCGCCGTAGCGCTGCCAGCGCAGAAATTCGTCGCGCAGCCGCGCTTCGAAGAAACGCCGGTTCGCGATGCCGGTGAGGCCGTCGCGGTTCGCGTATTCCTGCAGCTTTTCGACGGCTTCTTCCCTTTCGCGCTGCACGACGCTCACGTGCGTGACATCGGAAATCGTCACGCAGACGGCTTCGACTTCACGGCCCCGCGTGAGGGGCATGAACGTGCAATCTTGCTGCATGAAGTCGACGCCGCCCGTGATCGGCCGGTCATGATCGAACCTGAAGAGGTAGGGGCGCTGCTCCCACGAGCTGAACGCGAAGCTGCCGAGCTGGAAGACGCTTTCGACCTTGCGGGAAAGCCAAACGCGCGGCAACTCGGGAAAACTCTCGAAAATCGACTTACCCACGACGTCTTCGGCCGGCTTTCCGCTGTGGTCCTGCATAAACCGGTTCCACATCAGCACCTTCATGTCGCGGTCGAGCACGAAAATGCCAAAGCCGACGCGTTCGATCACCAAGTCGCTGAGCGTTTGCTCCATCTCGTCGTTCATAGGCTGGACAGTAGCGCGTCGAGCGCATCGTTCATCCGACGAATCGACTCCTCCGCCATCAACATGACGAGGTGCGCACGGAACGTCTGGTCTTCCAGCGCGAAATTCACTTCGAGCAGCAAAGCCGTCTTCCACGCGAGGACGTCGGATTGAAAGACATCCTCGAGCGAAATCTTTTCGCCGAGCAGGCCCGGGGGCGAAAAAATCGGCGTGCGGTCGAGTTGGTTGAGAATGCACGATACGCAAGCGCCCGTCAGGACGTTGGCGACGTCGAACATGAGTTCGGACTGGCTCACCGAATCGTAGGCCGAATGCACGTACGGATCGTTGACGAGCGAACACAGGGCGCCCGCCTCGCTGCTGCGGCAGATGACGAGCGCTTCGCCTTTGATGTCCGAGCGAAAGCCTTGCCGCACGGCGGTGACGCTTTCGTCGATGCCCGTCATCTCCCGCAACGTCCGCGCCGCATCCTCGGCCCGCACGACGCGCACGCGCGGCACGGACAGCTCGATGAAGGTATCGAGCAGCCGCGCGAGCCGCGTGGCCGCCTGCCCCATCGCCAAATTGGCGATTTCCTGCAAGGCGTCGCGCTGCTCTTCGGTGAACACGTTCTCACGCATACAACCCGTACTCCTTGAGGATGGGCAATATCGCCTCTGGGGTCACGGGCTTGGCGACGAAAGCGGCCGCGCCGAGGGCGCGCACACGCTCCTGTGCCAGCGGCTGCACGTCGGCCGACACGACGATCACGAAGGTATTCAAGTCCTCGTGCTGGAGCGCTTCGAGAACCTGATAGCCGGTCAAGTCGGGCATCGTCAGGTCGAGAAACATCACCGAGGCCTTGCCCGCGCGGTAAAGTGCGAGCGCCTCGTGGCCGTTCGACGCGTATGAGATGTCGACGTCCCAGTCGGCCGGCAAGGCTTTCGTCAGCACCTTACGTGCAAGCAGGGAATCATCGGCGATCACAATCGGCAAGGGCATGGCAGGCGTGACGAAAAAATCGAAAGCGGTCTATATCGCGTTAACGGCGGCTCGGAAGCCTTTCTTTAACGTGTGCGGAGGTGTCGCCGGAGGAAATCGGCGCAAGGCGGCCCCTTCCCCGTAGGCGCCGACGGTGCGAACGCGCGGCTCGCGTAAAAGCGGCGGACATTCGCGCTTGGGCAGGCGCTCGATACACCGGGCGCATCATGTGTTCTTAGAAATAATGCGAAATTCTCGGAGCAAACCCGCGGAAAATCAACACTCCAATATCAAGATCGGTCGATCAAGTCCGATCATTTGTCCCGTATGAAGAAAGAAACGTCGACTATTTGAGTCTTCATGCGTAGATTTTTCTTTTGTGTACGTTTGCGCTTCCGATTTCGTCGCTGTTTTAGGGCGAACGTTCGGACGCGTTCCGCGACAGGACAGACAAGCAAAAGGCCCGTCTCGGACCAAGTCGCTTATGATATTTGAACGGCAACCGCCCTATTGGACCGATAACGAATATGACCCGCCGACGGCTCCATAACTCGACGAAGAACGCCTTGCCCGACGATTGGCAAGACGACTCGCCGGCGCCGGCCATGCCCGAGCCCGATTTTGCCGTCCGACGCGTGACGCTCATCGTCCTCTTGGCCGCCGCAGTCGTTCTGCCGGGCGTCTATGCGGCCGTCGTCGCCTATTCCGATTTCCGCGCGCGCGTCGCGACGGCCACCGATGCAACGGTCCGAACGGTGCGCATCGCGGAGGAGCACGCGCTCAAAGTCTTCGACTTGAACGAAACGCTCGACGCGCGCGTCGACGACCTCGTGCGCGGCCTGGACAACAACGCCATACGGGCCCGCGAATCCGACATTCACAACAAGCTGCAAAGCATCGGCGGCGGCTATCCGCAGGTGGCGTCGGTCTCGATCTTCGGCCCCGAGGGTGTGCTGCTGGCCAATAGCCGCTACTATCCGGCGCCGCACGCCTCGATCGCCGCGCGCGACGACTTCGTCGGGATCCGCGGCGGACGGATCCTCGAGCACGTGTCCAAAGGGATGGTTTGGCATGCCGGCAGCGGCGAAGCCGTCTTCAATACGGGCATCGCCCGACGCGACGCCAAGGGCGCGTTTGCCGGACTCGTGTCGGTCGCACTGCGGCGTTCGTATTTCGAGTCGTTCTATCGCGAGCTGCTGGGCGCCGAGCGCGGCGCGATGACGATGCTGCTCACGCGCACCGACGGCGCCGTGCTCGCTTCCTATCCGCCGCGCTCCGAGTCCAACGTGGTGGCCCCGCAGTTTACCCAAGCGTTGGCGGCGGGCAATCACTCGGGCGTGCTTCGCATCGCAGCCGACGATGGCAAGGGCGCCGGCCACGACGAGCGCATCCTCGCTTATCGCCAAGTCGGCTCCTATCCCGTCTTCGTCTCGTGCGCGTACAGCGTATCGGCAATCTGGACGGACTGGTACCGCCGCGCATTGATCTTCACCGCGTCGATTTTCACGCCGTCGATCGTGCTTTGGATCGTGCTAGCGCTGTCTCTGAAGCGTCTTGCCGCGGAAAAGCAAGCGTGGGAGCGCTGGCAGGCCGAGGCTTCGATGCGGCGTTCGATCGAATCGGCCTACCGCCAGTCGCGCAAGATGGAGGCGCTGGGCAATCTCGTCGGCACTGTCGCCCATGACTTCAACAATTTGCTGACGATCGTCGCGACGAATGTTCAGATCGCCCGCCGGCGCGGCGCGACGAACCTCGAGCGCGAACTCGGCGCGATCGAGCGGGCCTTGAAGAGCGGCCAATCGCTCACGCGCCAATTGCTCGGCGTGGCGCGCAAGCAGCCCCTGCGCAACGAGACCATCGATCTATCGCGCTGGATGACCGCGTGCCGGGAGCTGCTGCGCGCGTCGCTGGGGGCGAAGGCCGCGCTCGTCGTCGACATCGGCCGCGATATTTGGCCGATCGAAGTCGATAGCGCCGAACTGGAACTCGCGCTCATCAATGTCGCGGTCAACGCGCGCGATGCGATGCCGAGCGGCGGCCAGTTCACGGTCCGCGCGACGAATGTGCGGCTGGAGAGGGAGGGGGGCTTCGCCTTGACGGGCGAATTCGTGCAGATCTCGCTGGAGGACACCGGCGCGGGCATGCCGCCCGACGTGCTGGCCCAAGCATTCGAACCGCTTTTCACGACGAAGCCGAAAGGCATGGGCACCGGGCTCGGTCTGCCGCAGGTCTTCGCGTTTTGCGATCGCTCCGGGGGGCTCGCGACGATCGAGAGCAAGCCGGGCGCCGGTACGTCGGTGCGTCTTTACCTGCCGCGCGCCGACGAGGCGCCAGCCGCGGCCCCGCAAGCCACCCAACGGGCCGCCGATACGGACGCGCCGGGCGGCTTGCACGTGCTGCTGGTGGAAGACAACGACGAAGTGGCGGCCGGCACCGAGGCCCTCTTGCGCTTGATGGGCCACCGCGTGACGTGCGCGTTCAACGCCGACGCTGCTTTGCATGTGCTCGCCGACGCCTTGTCCCGACCCGACGACCCCTTCGACGTGCTGATCTCGGATATCCATATGCCGGGCGCCGCCAACGGCATCGACCTCGCGGAGGCCGTGCAAGCGCTCGCGGCCCCTCTTCCCGTCATCCTCATGACGGGGTACGCGCAAGAGCTCGAGCGTGCGCGGAATGTCAACGTGCGCGTGCTGTCAAAACCTTTCGATATCGCCTTGCTGGAAACGATGCTTCAGACCATTGCACGGGAGCGCGAAGGGCGCGCGCACGCGCACGGCAAGGCAACTTGAGCGATGCGGCGCGAATTTTGCGTGCCGTTTTGCGACAAGCCTCGAGGAGGTCATCATGCAACACACCGTCATTGCGTTTTTCGATACCTATCCGCAAGCCGAAGCCGCACGCGATGCGCTTGTCGCGGCAGGCATCGCCTACGGCGATGTGGCGCTCAAGGCCCGATGCGAGCCAACCTATGCCAGCGACGCGACGTCTGCGGCCGCGGGCGCGTACGAGCGCACCGTCAACGAGGGGCTGCTCGCCAGCATCGAACGGTTCTTCGAATCGCTTTTCGCCTCGGCGCCGCCCGAGCGTGAAGCCGCTCGTTATGCCGAGGCTGTGCGGCGCGGCGCGGTGATGGTTTGCGTCGACGCACCGACCGACGCCATGGCGCAGGTCACGCGCATAACGCTGGAGGGCATGGGCCCGCTCGATGTCGAGGAACGCGCGGCCACATGGCGTGCGCCCGCCGATGAGGCCACGCGCGCGCATTCGGCGCTCGAGGAATTAGGGCTTCGAACAAGCGTGCCGGCTCAGCCGGTTCGGCACGGCACCGTGCACAGCTACGGCCGCGACAGCGTCGAAACTCCCGTGGTCCCAAGCGTGGGAGAGACGGCCACCGAGGCGGCGGCGACCGCCGTGGCCGCGGGCTCGGCGCCGGGCATGGGTGCGGTGTTCACGGCAGGCCGAGGGAGTGCGCAGCCCGTACCTGACCCTGACAGCGCCCCGAGCACGCCCCCTCGGACGCCCCCCTCGCCCCTTCCCGACGAATACCTGCAGGACGAAGAAGTCTATCGCGGCGACGATTCAGGCGCCGGTCGGACCTAAGCGGTCACTTGGCGTGCGTGTGACGCTTCACCCAAGTCTCGAAACGTTGAACGAACGTCGTCAGGAACTTGCGGGAGTCTTCACTGGCGATGCCGCCGCCGGCATCGAAGAACGAATCGGTGTGCTTGATGAATATCTCGGGCTGACCGAGCGTGGGCACGTCCAGGTACGCTAGGACGTTGCGCAGGTGCTGCTGGGCCAGCGCCGTACCGGCCGCTCCGAGCGAGATCCCGCATACGGCCGCCGGCTTGTCCTTCCACGAGTTGGCCCCCCACGGCCGCGAACCCCAGTCGAGCGCGTTCTTGAGGACGCCCGGCATCGACCGGTTGTATTCGGACGTGACGAAGAGCAAGCCGCTCGCGGCCTCGATGCGCGCTTTCATCTGCTTCGCCGAATCCGGATAGTTCGCATCGTAGTCCTGGCTGTACAGCGGCAGCGAGCCTATATCGAGGAAATCGAACTCGAATTCGCTGCTCGCGAGCTTCACCAGTGCATGAGCAAGCTGCTTATTGAATGACTCGCGCCGCAAGCTGCCAACGACCACTTCAATTTTGTAAGCCATGCTGCTGCTCCTCCGAGTTGAGACGCGTTTATGCCGAACGTATCGATTCGGCTCGGCCTTCCATCATAGCCGCCTGCCCCGTGCCGCGTTTCGCCGCAACGGCCAATTTTTCGCGCAACCCACTAAACGCCCGACTGGCTGGGCGTTCGGGCCTGCCTTTCCACACACTTTTCCACAGAATCTGTGGATAACTCCTCGATATGCCGTCGCGCTTACGAATCGTCACATCCGTGTCGGTTCGATGACGCACATGGCGCCGCATTCTTCGCCGGTACCCGTCCGAGACCGCCGTGCCCGGATCCATCGATGCCATTCGAAGGTTCCATGGCTGCCCATCGTGCTCTTCTCTAATTCGAAATTTAATTCTAATTAGACCAATTTCATTGTTTGCAGGTATTCGCACACATGCGACCCACCGCATCGTGAAGGCGGCGGGGGCGATGGAGCGGCGACGATAGCGATTCGACGGCGTCTAGTTGAATAGTGCTTCGATATTTTCCGGTGGCCGTCCGATCACCGCGCGGCCGTCGCGGACAACAATCGGCCGCTGCAGCAATACCGGATGTGCGGCGATGGCTTCGTACAATTGGTCTTCGCTCAACGCCGGGTCAGCAAGACCGAGTTCCCTGAAGGGCGGCTCGTTGTCGCGAATCATGTCCCTGACTGAACCGCCCAGCATTCGGTGCAATGCCTTGAGATCGTCGACGGATGGCGGCTCCTTCAGGTACTCGATCACTTTGACGGTCTCTCCCGACCGGTTCAACCGATCGGCGATGAGTTCACATGCGCCTCGCGATTTCGAGCAACGGGGGTTGTGGTAGACGGTGATCATGGGCGCTTCGATTGGCTGTGAGGATGCCATTTTACGGCGTTCGGGCCGTTGGCTCTATTGAGCGGTCGGACGAGCCGTCGAGAGCAGCAGATCGTCCCCAGCGCTTCGTTGCCCGCTCGGCTACATCGATCGCTTCACGGTTTCGCTGATGCCCGTCTACCTAAAAGCGAGAGGTGGCGGCGCGTCAGTGGCTTTATGCGCATAAAGCAACCGCTGGCAGAAGCCGGCCAGTCTCGGCGAAACGGCCAATGGCCCGGATACCGCATCGCTCCGTCGTGCGAGTGCGTTCCGCAAACATCGCTTCGTCGGGGCCCACAACATCGCGACGTGCATCGCATCAACAACCTCGCAACATCGTATCCGTTCGCCCATCGACAATTTCCAGCATTGTTGACCGCAATAGGCACGATAGCGGACAGGGAGTTTGTTCTCTCGCGACGCAGTACGCGTCGGCGGCTTCGATCACGTCTACCCCCTCGCAGCCCCTCGGTGCTCAGCGCCCGACCTCTTTGCCGGGCCTTTATGCGCATAAACCTTGTCCGTTTGGCCAACGTTTGGCCAATTCGTGGCTATACAGCGACGAAAACGTTGAAATTAAAAATCTACACGGTAAAATTCGTCGATCTGTTAAGGAGCGAAAAAATTGGCAGCGGAAATCGTCGCGGTAACTCAACAGAAGGGCGGGGTAGGCAAAAGCACGATCGCCATGCATCTCGGCGCGGCTTTTCACGAAAAGGGCAAACGTGTCCTGGTAGTCGATGCGGATGGACAAAATACTTTGGTCCACTGGTCGAGCGCTTCCGCCGACGGGGATTCCGGCATTCCGTTCCCGGTCGTCAATCTCTCCGAAGCCGGCAGCCAAATCCACCGGGAAATCAAGAAGTTCATCGGGGACTACGACATCATTGTCGTGGACTGCCCGCCTTCGATCACGGAGAAGGTATCCGGTGTCGTACTGCTCGCCGCATCCATCGCTATCATTCCGACTTCATCCTCGCCAGCCGACTACTGGTCCAGCGTCGGATTGGTCAAGCTTGTTCAACAAGCGCAGGTCATGAACGAAGATCTCCGCGCGGTGTTCTTGCTGAACAAGACGGAAGAGAAGCGGATGCTCACGCGAGAACTCAAGCGCGCGCTCGAAGACCTCGGCTTCCCGCTGCTCAAGACACAAATTCCGACGCGCGAAGCCTACAAGCAGGCAATGGCGCTCGGTCAGACCGTACTGCAAATGAGTGACCGCGGCGCAAAGCTGGCCGCAGCCGAAATTCGTGCTTGCGCCGACGAACTCGCCGCCATGCTCCCCTGACTTTATGCGCATAAAGGACACCCATTGAAACCCTCCCAGTTTGCGAAAGGCTTCCAAGCGCGCCCCGACACGACCAGCAGCGAGAAACGCACCGCACTCGATCGACTCAACGCGATCGACGATCTCGTGAAAAGCGACGCGAAGCCTGCGTCGAAATCCGGTCCCGCACGTCCCGAATCCGTCCTGCACGCCGTTCCCTCTACCGCCGAAACCAATGTCAATGAATCGGCGGAATATCGCGCGTGGCGCCTCGAGAACAATTACCAGGCCGGCCAGGTGATCGATCTCGACCTCAAGGCGATCAAACCGAGTCCGTTCAACCCGCGTCATTTTTATCTGAAAACGTCGATCGCCGAGTTAGCCGTGAACTTGGCCAAGCAAGGGCAACAGCAAGCGATCCACGTCATTCCCGACTACGCCAACCCGGGCTCGTACTTCGTGAGCGACGGTGGACGCCGCGTTCGCGCGCTGAAGGAAGCGAACAAGGAAACGGTGAAGGCTGTCGTCGTCGATCTTCCCATCGGAATCGAGAGCTACAAGCTCGGGTACGATCTCAATGTTCAACGCGATTCCCAGACCGTATTCGACAACGCCATCGTCTGGCGGCGTTTCCTCGATGAGCAGCACTTTCAAAGTCAACGAGATCTAGCCGAACATCTCGGGCTCGACGAATCCACGGTTGCCGTCGCACTATCGTTGGCAAAATTGCCCGAGACGATCATGCAGGAAATGGTCGCGCGGCCGGATCGCTTCGGCTCGAACATGGCGTATCAAGTGGGCCGTTACCATTCTGCGCGCGGGATCGAGGCTACGCTGCGCTTGATCAATCGCATCGTCTCCGACGATCTAAGCACGCGTCAGGTGGCGGATATCGTCAAGGGCCGCGCCAATCCCCAGGAGAGCGTCAAGGCGCCGATGCGGCAGCGGTATGCCCAGCGTATGGAAATCAAACTCGACGGCATCGCCGTAGGCGACTTGAAATCGTACGGCGACGATCGGCTCGAGTTGAGGTTGCGAGGCCTATCGCGCGAGAAGCGCGACGAAATTCTGAGGCAGATCGAACAGATGTTGCAGTCGAGCTAACTGCTCGAGTCGGGGCGTTGCCCCGACTGGGCGGTCTCAGGCCGCCCGCGACTGACTGAGCGTGAAGGCCAGCAGGTCCCCATCGGTCGGCGCACCCCAGGTCTCGTGCGCGAGCCAATCGAAGAACGTCGTTTCGATGAGCTTCGAATCCAAACCGCGGCGTCGCCAATCGTCACGCAGGTGAGCGCCAAGCTTCGGCAGCATCTCCTTCTCGAACGATTGCCGAGCGAGCCCCTGTTCGTCCTCACCTTGCTCCTCGTACAGGGCCCGCGCCTCTCTGCGGCGGTAGGCGCCATACTCGTCGAGCAACCGCGCCTTCAATTCGTCGGCCGGCACGGCCCCCGACACCGCCTTGACGGTGCCTGCGGCGGGCTGCTCGACCATCTCCACCGGCGGCGCATAGCCCTTCTTGAGCGCATCCTTGAACAACGCCGGCGCGCTGCGGACAGGCGGCAGCGACGTGCTGCGCATGCGCTGCTCCGTCATTTGCAGCGCGGCGCGGATGCGATTCTCCTCGCTATCGGCATAGAGCGTCTGTGCTTCCTTCAACGGAATGCCGATTTTGACCATGCGATCGACCAGCGTGCTGTCGAACACATTCGGATGCTCGTCGAGCGCCAGCATCGGCTGCTTGCGCTCGGTCACGCGGAACTGAATCTCGGCCACACGACGGCCTTCCCGGTGCTCGATCAGCTCGACGAAGATGTTCGTCACGGCATTCACTTCCGCGATCGCGGGCCTCAGATAATCGCGCTTGAAGTATTTGTACTCGCGCTTGGCCTCGTCGCCCGCCTCGGTGTCCGGTGTACCGGATAGGATCGGGCGCCACCAGGCCCACGACTCACGCATGGTGAGGTGGCTCGGGTTGGTCAGGTAGCGAACGCAGATTTCGTATAGCGCAAGGCCCGCGCTGCTGCGCAGCTGGCTTTGGAACTGCAGACTCAGCCGCGCGTACTGGACGGGGTCAAGCAGTTTCTTTTTGATCTTCGGCGCGAACGAGAACTCGACCCACACCCGGCGCGTGGCCGGATCTTCGAGAATTTCGGCGTCGGCAATAAGCGTCGAAATACCCCATTTGCGCCCAGGCTTCTGGCTCGACGTGCCTTGACTCCATTCGACCTGCACGGACACCATCCGCCGCAGGTGCTCCTTCACGAGCGCCGTATCGTTGGAGTCGAACGCGGAGTTGGCGACGATGTCCGACAGCAGCGCGCGATAGGTATCGCCAGCCTCGTCGGCCTGCTGCGCGACGGCCAGCAGCACGTTGAACAGCTTTCGCGTTAGGAGCGTGATTTTGCCGCTCTTGGGCTGGATCGCGATCGCTTCGACAGCCTTTCGCAATTCAGCGGAGCTCGGACTCACCACATCGGTTTTCTTCGCGCGCTTTGTTGCCATGCGTCGGTCGGGAAGGAAATTTCCCGACAGGATACAGAGTGTGGTGATGGGCGTCTACAACGACGCTCTCACCCTTTCCGGTGAATCGGCGTCTGCGACGGCGGCTCACCTGGTTCACCTCCCGCAAAGGCTCACCGCACAGCGTTGACGTTGGCGCGCCGGTGCGGTTGCCGGGCGAGGCCTCGGGAGAAAGCGTCCATCGCTCGGGCGAATCGATTGCCGATTCGAGCCCTCCCGTATTCGCTCACCACACCGGCTGTCGCGATTTTGCGACGTCGGTTTTCGCACCCCTCAAGGCCGCCAGTGAAGTCGCCCGTCCTTTTACGGTGATCGCGCACGTGACTCGGCAACGTGGACGAACTGGGCTCGTCTACCACGTGGCTTTCTCAGAACGACCTTCGAGCGTCAGACAGCACACAAGGGCGCCGTCAACCGCCACGAAGGCCCATTCCTGCACACACGCGTGTCTCCCGCCGCACGAATCACACACTCTCCCGAAAAGACTCACCATCACCCAACCGGCGGGCCAGCCCACATGGGGGATACCTTGATTTTGCGGATTTTTTCTTGGCGAAGGTGTCCCGCAACGGCTCACCTTAAGCTATTTAGCGGGAGCAGGAACGTCCCTCCGGCATGCTTCGCCAACACTCCCGCAGACACTCACCTTTGCGGCACCCGCAAAAGATTCCTCAACCGCCTCCGACACTTAGCGTTGCTACGGCACACAAAGCGATAGCGAAAACGCGCCTCCCGCATTGCCTCACCATAGGGACAACGTCGCCCGTATGACGCTGCCACGAGTCGCTTCGCCGCCCCCCGAAAAGGCTCACCTCAACGCCTTCAAAGGAGCCCTGGAGGCCCCTGCATC
>DATJJH010000152.1:0-44442 GCA_035492395.1 Trinickia sp.
CACGGTATAGCCGCCGTGCAGCTTCATGTAGTCGGCCGCCAGGTACAGCTCGGTGCGCTTCGAAAGATGGTAGAAGGTCGAGGCGTAGATCGTTTCCTTGTAGCCGTTGTGAACGGTAGTAGCCGTGGTGTCGAATGCGCCCGAGTTCGCGTTCGGGATGTTGCCGTCGGCGTTGTACGCCGCGTTCTTCACGTGCATCTGCTGATAGCCGAGCTCATAGTCGAGCGGGCCATGCGGCGCGAGTTTGAACGACACGGTCCACGCGTTGTCCTCGCGCTCGGGCAGCGAGCCCTGCTTGCCCGTGTAGTGGAAGTACCCCGCGTTGATCCGGCCGATGCCGAAACGGTAGTCGCCGCCCACCGAATAGGTTTGGTCGACGAAACCGCCGTTGTTCGTGTGGTTGTAGAAGCCGCCCACCGAGAACGACGGACCGTTGTAGCCGAGAGCGGCCTGATAGCCCGAGCCGGTCGCGAACTGCGTCGAGTTGCTGAATTGATAATCGGCGGCCGCGTAGATGCCGTTGCTGAAGAGCTTCTTCCACGCGATGCTGTTTTCAGAGCGCGTGCCGGTCGGACCCGCCGCGTAGAAGACGAGCTGTTTGAAGTTGTTCGAGTTGGTGTAGGCGCCTTCCTTCGTCGAAAAAGTCGAACTCACGTACGGGTCGCCGTATAGACCCGAGAAGTCCTTCGATACGGTGTCTTGGAAACCGACCGTGACCTGACCGATCGTCGGGTTGACGAGGCCGACCCACGAATCGCGATCGAACAGTTGGCCGCTATCCTCCATATTGCCGCTCGTGGGGACGAATTCGCTCTCCAGCGTGAAGACGATCTTGTTGCCGCCGCCGATGTCTTCGGCGCCGCGCAGCCCCCAGCGGCTGCCGCTAAACCAAGGCTCGCCGCCCACGTCGCCCGGATGGCCCATCGCGACCTGATGATTGCCGGCCGCATTCGCATTTGTCGTGTAAGCGACGGCGCTTAGGTCAATGAGGCCATAGAGCTGCACGCTCGATTGCGCATGCGCGCCGCCGGCCACCAAAGCGCCTGCCGTCAGCGCCAACGTCCTATACGTCTTTTTCAAGATCGTCTCCTCTCTCACTGCGTTGAAATTGTGTTCTCGCGCGCCGCGCGCTCGCACTCGTCGAGCGTTGCCGTCGTATCGCTGCAATGGAGAGAATCGTATCCGTCCCTATCCTTCACGCTCCTTTCGCAAGTGATTAGGACTACTAAGTAGTTTCACGTAAACAGCTAGATTTAGGCCATATTCGACTGAACAAAACTACGAACCGTCTTTCGCGCGCAGCACGTAGCCGAGCCCACGCAGCGTCATGATCTGCGCGGTCGAATGCGCCAAGTGCTTACGTAACCGATGAATGTAGATATCGATGGCGTCGGCGCTCGGCTCGTCCTCGAGGCTGTAGACGCTGTCCATCAAAGCCGTCTTCGATACCGTCTTGCCTTGCTTGAGCATCAATGCTTCGAGAATCGCGTGCTCGCGCCGCCGCAACGCGAGCGGCACGTCCTGGTGACTGAACTCGCGCGTATTCGCGTTGTACTGCAAATCGCCGCACACGAGCGAGACCGACTTGCCGCCCGCTTGGCGGCGTATCAGCGCCTTGATACGTGCGATCAGTTCCCTCGCGTCGAACGGTTTGACGACGTAGTCGTCTGCGCCGGCGCTGAAGCAGTCGACCTTGTCGTCGATCGAGCCGTGCGCCGTGAGCATGAGCACCGGCGCGTTGTCGCCGCGGCGGCGCAATCGAGCGAGCACATCCTTGCCGCTCATGCGCGGCAGCCGCATGTCCAGCAGGATGACGTCGTAGCGCTCGGTCAGCAGCACGGCGTCGGCCGACTCGCCGTCGGGCACGCAATCGACCGCAAAGTTCTCGCCCTGCAGAAAATTGACGATCCAATGCGACAGTTCGGCGTTGTCTTCCACGAGCAGGAGCTTCATCGCATCAATCCTTTTCCTTCCATGCGGGCAGGCGCACCGTCGCGACGAGCCCGACCCTGCCCTCTCCCGGCGCTACCGCGACCGTGCCGCCGTGCGACTGCGTGATGCGCTGTACGATGGCCAGCCCAAGCCCGGTCCCCTCGACGTTCGTCATGCCGCGATAGAACCGCTCGAACACATGGGCGCGTATTTCGGCGGGAATGCCGGGCCCGTTGTCGACGACTTCGAACACGACGTCCTCGCCATCGCGCCGGCAGCGCGCCGTGACGGCTCCGCCCTCCTGCGTGTAGCGAATCGCGTTGTCGACGAGATTGGCGACGAGCGCGCGCAAAAGCTGCTCGCTGCCCGCCACCCGTACGTCCGCGTCATCGGCGATTTCGGCGCCGAGATCGATGTCGCGGCGCTGCGCGGCGAGGACGAGATCTTCCAGCACCGATGCAACGACTTGCGTCATGTCGACCGGTACGTTCGCCGTCGGCGGCGGCGCGGATTCGGCGCGCGCGAGCAACAGCAGTTGATTCGTAATTTCGGTCATCTTGCGGCTCGTCCGATGGATGCCAGCGAGCGCATCGGCCAGGGCGGGACCATCGTCCGCGCACTGGCGCGCGCATTGAACCTGCGTATCGAGCAGCGTCAGCGGCGTGCGCAGCTGATGCGCCGCGTCGGCGATGAACTGCCGCTGGGTGCCCGTGTGCAGCTTGAGGCGCGCGATGCACTGATTGATCGCATCGACGATGGGGCGAAGCTCCGTCGGCAGATGACCGGCGCGCACGGGTTCGAGCTCCATCGGGTCGCGATCGGCTACGTCGTCCTTGAGCTTCACGAGCGGCCGCAACTCGCTCGTGAGGCCGATGAGGACGAAGAGCACGGCAAGCACCAGCATCAAACCTTGCCGGACCAACTGCGGATGCCAAAGATCGGCCAGCATGGCTTCGCGCGACGCCTGCGTCTTGCCGACCACGACGATCGCGGGCAACGCCTCGCCCGAGTTGTAAAGCTGCCGCTTATAGGCCACGGCGCGAATCGACTGGCCGTCGATCGTCGTGTCGTAGAACACCGGGTAGTCGGCGTGCGCGCCGCTGGGCAACGCCAAATCGGGCGAGCCGCGCAACAGCCGGCCGCCGCCGGCCAGGACTTTGTAGAACACGTGGTCTTGATAAGGCGATTCGAACATCTCCAGCGCCGCGGGCGGAATGTCCACCGTCAGCTCGCCGTTGCTCCACTCGATGTCCTCGGCGATGGTGCGCGCCGAGGCGAGCAGCGTATTGTCCTGCAACAGGTCGGCCGTCTGCCGCGCGGCGTCGTAGGCCATCACGCCCGCGACGAGCATGAATACGGCTAGCGGCAACAGCACCCACCACAGCAAGCGGGCGCGCAAACTATGCATCATCGATCCACGCCTCGTCGATGTAGTTCGGCCCGTGCGCAGCCGACGCCCGGGGGGCGTCGACGCGGCACGAGCCGGCGAGTCGAACGCGCCGTGGCGGCGCGATACGACGCTTAGAACGCGGCAGGCCTCCATTTCAGCAAGCGCTTCTCCAGCCGAGTCAGCAAATAGTCGGTGGCCAAGGCGACCACGGCCAGCACGATCATCGCCGCGAACACCCCGCTTGCGTTGAACGCGCCTTGCGCCGTCGAAATCAACAGGCCGATACCTTGCTTCGAACCGAGGAACTCGCCGACGACCGCGCCGACCAATGCAAAACCGAAACTGACGTGCAGGCTCGCCAAGATCCAAGAGAGCGCCGACGGAATGACGACCGCCGTCGTCAGTTGCCGCTTGGACGCGCCGAGGATCTGCGCATTCGCGATCATATAACGGTCGGCTTCCCGCACGCCCTGGAAGGCATTGCCGAAGACGACGAAGAACACCATGACGACCGCGAGCGCAACCTTGGACGCCATGCCCAGGCCCAACGCGATGACGAACACCGAACCGAGCACGACCCGCGGGATCGAGTTCGCGATCTGGATGTAGAGGCTAAATACATCCGACAGCAGCTTATTGCGCCCGAGCACGACGCCGCAGATCACGCCGGCCACGGAGCCGATCGCGAAACCGATCATGGTCTCTTCCAGCGTGACCCACACTTGCACGAGCAGCGGCCCTTGCGAGGTGCCGTTCACGAACCAGTCGACGATCTGGTCGAAGATCAGCGAAGGCATGGAGAAGAAGAACGGGTCGATCCACTTCATGCGTCCGGCGATTTCCCAGCCGCCGAGCCACACCGCCAGCACGAGCAAGCGCAGGCCGATGATCAATGCGCGGCGCTGGCGCATCCGGCGTTGCGCCGCTTTTTCCACTTCGGCGAGCGACGCTTCGGCGAGGCTCGCGTTAGGTTGTTCGAAGGTTGTAGCCATGGTAGCCATCTCAATCTGTCCGGTGTTCTGGGTCAAGCAATCTGCACTTCTTCGCGCAGGTCGTGCCAAATATCGCGCGACAGTTCGATGAAGCGCGGCTCATAGCGGATTTCGGAAGTGATGCGCGGGCGCGGCAGGTCGATTTCGTAGACCTTTTTCAGCGTGGCGGGGCGCGCGGTCAGCACGAAGACGCGGTCGGCCAGCGCGATCGCTTCTTCCAGATCGTGCGTGACGAACACCACCGAGCCCTTGTTGGCCGACCACAGTTGCAGCAGTTCGTCTTGCATCAACGTACGGGTCTGCATGTCGAGCGCCGAAAACGGTTCGTCCATCAGCAGAATTTCCGGCTTGTTGATGAACGTCTGCGCGAGCGCAACGCGTTTGCGCATCCCGCCCGAGAGCTGATGCGGGTAGTGCTTGCCGAATTTCTCGAGGCCGACCCGGCGCAGCCAGTCCTTAGCCTCGTCGTACGCCGCGGCTTTCGAGCGACCGCGAAACAGCGGGCCCGCCGCCACGTTATCGAGCACCGAGCGCCACGGGAAAACGGCGTCGGCCTGAAATACGAAGCCGATGCGCGGGTCGATGCCCGTAACGGGATTGCCCATGACGCGCACGCTGCCGGTCGTCGGCTTGAGCAGGCCTGTGATCATGCTGAGCGTGGTCGACTTGCCGCAGCCGGTCGGACCGACGATGGCAATGAATTCGCCCTTGGCGACCGACATGCTGAAATCGCGCAGCGCGATCGTCGCCTTGCCGTCCGGCGAAATGAAGCGGCACGACACCGAGTCGAATTCGATGACGGGCACGTCCTGGGAAGCAGCGTGGTTCATTCTCAAGCATCCAAGCGATTGGGGGCGCCAAACCGCGGCGCCGGGGGTGCGACAAAGGTACGACAGGGGTGCGGCATGCGATCGGCGCGGGCCGCGCAGCGCTCACCCACGCTGCGTGGCTCGCGATCGATCGCGCTTACTTCGCGGTCACGAACTCGTTCGTGTACGTCCTCGACAGATCGACGTGCTTGCCCTTGACCGACGGGTTGAAGCCCGACAACACCTTGAGCACCGTCTCCGGGCCATCGGCCGGCATCTTGCCGTCGACCGTGTACATGGGCAGCGACGCCTTCAGCGCGGCGACGTAAAGCCCCTTGTCTTTCTGATAATCGGCCGGCATCTTGGCCGCGATTTCCTCGGCGCTGTGCGTGTGGATGAACTGCATCGTGCGCACGAACGCATGCGCGAGCTTGGCCGCCTCGGCTTTGTGCGCGTCGACCCACGCCGATTGAACGTACAGGCTCGACGCCGGATACGTTCCGCCCAGGGCGGCTTTCGTGCCTTCGACCGAGCGCATGTCGACGAGCACCTTGGCGTCGCCGGTTTGCAGCAGCTTCGAGACGGTCGGCTCGGTCGTCATGCCCGCGTCGATCCGCTGCTGCTTGATGGCCGCGATGAAGCTCGCGTCGGCGCCGACAGGCAGCATCGTGTATTGCGACGACGGGATGCCGTGCTGGCTCGCCAGAAACTGCGTGAGAAAGCTCGTCGAGGAACCAAGGCCCGTCACGCCGAGCGTCTTGCCTTTGACGTCGGCCATCGACTTGAGCGTGTCGGCGGCCTTCGTCGACACCATCTCGACTTCGCCGGGGACCTGCCCGAATACGACGATCGCCTTGACTTCCTTGCCCTTCGTCTGCAGGTCGATGGCATGGTCGTAGAAGCCGACCACGGCCTGCACGGCGCCCGCGAGCAACTCGTTCTCGGCATCGACGCCGGCCGGCTGCGACAGCAGTTCGACGTCGAGACCTTCATCCTTGAAATAGCCCAGCTGCTCGGTCAACTTCGCCGGCAGATAGATGAGCTTGGTGATGCCTCCGACCATGATCGTGATCTTGCCGCTGTCGGCGGCCATCGCGCCATGCGAAGCCATACCGAACAGCAAGGCGGAAGCGAGAGCGAAAGTGCGGATTTTCCGCGACGTCGGTTGCATGCGACTGTCTCCTCGTTTATATCGGCACGACTGCGTGCCGGGTTGCATCGATGGTGCGATTCTAGGTGGAGCAATCCTTCCCGAACCTTTCACCATACCTGGGTGGATATGCGGGATTACCATGATGCACTGCGATGACGCCGCACTTACGCCGCGGCGTTCAGCGAAGCAATCTCTGCCGCGAGCGCGCGCAGCGCGTCGCGCAAGGCGGCCGGCTCGAGCACGCGCACGCGCGCGCCGAGGCGCAGCAATTGGCGCGCCGCTTGGCCTGTTTCCTCGACCGGCAACGTCACGCGGCACCAGCCTGCTGCGTCGGGCAGCGTGCAGACCGCGGCATCCGCCGCCGCTGCGCCCAACGCTTGCAAGTCGGGAATCGCATCGCGCTTGACGAGCAGTGTCGCCTTTTCTTTGAGCAGGCTGCGCTCGAAGCGCACCACCATGGCCGACCAGCATTGTTGCAGGTCGAAGCCGGCGGGGCGCTCAAAGGTCTCGTCGAGCGCGACGAGATGCTCGACGTTCGCCGCCTTGTACACGCTGATCCTCTTGCGGGCCCGGGCGACGAGGTACCAGTTTCCGGCCTTTAGCACGAGGCCGAGCGGTGCGCAGCGATGCAACCGCTGGCTGCTCCAGCTTCGATACCGCATCGCGATCCGCTTTTGCTCCCAAACAGCATTGGCGAGCTGCGGCAACAGCGGCGCCGGCTCGGCGCGGCGGTACCAATCGACGGGATCGACGTGCAGCCGCGAACCAATGCGCGAGGCGCCCGCCGCCGCGGCCGGCAGCGCCGCCACGAGCTTGAGCTGCGCCGAGCGCAGCGGTTCGCCGAGCCCGAGTGCATCGGCGGCGCCCGGGAGCCCGGCGATCGGCAGCGTCTCCGCCTCGGCGCGGGTCATGCCCGTCAGATCGGTTCGATACCCGTCGAGCAACGCAAATCCGCCCCCGGGCCCGCGATCCGCATAGACGGGCACGCCCGCGGCGCTCAATTGATCGACATCCCGGTACACGGTGCGCACCGACACCTCGAATTCATCCGCTAGGGCTCGTGCAGTGATGCGTCCTCGCGCCTGCAACATCAACAACATCGAAACGAGCCGGCTCGTTCGCATCGTGCGCTCCCGAATTCATGACATCCGATGTCAGGTATTGTGGATTATAACGGTCATCAATCGCCACCCATGCGCGAGAACGAGAAGAAGACCTACGAGGATTCGGACACGAGATGAGTACATCGACGAGCAGCAGCGCGCAGCACAACGGCCCATCGCACGGCCGTCTCACCGTTCTTCAAGGAGCGGCCCTTTACGTCGGGGCTGTCCTGGGCACCGGCGTCATTGCGTTGCCGGCGCTGGCCGCTAAAATCGCCGGGCCGGCCTCGCTGCTGGCGTGGCTCGCGCTCGTCGTCCTGTCCGCGCCGCTCGCGGCCACGTTCGCCGCACTGGGGGCTAGGTATCCCGATGCCGGCGGTGTCGCGACCTATGCGCGCAAGGCGTACGGCGCGCGCGCCTCGGCGATTGTCGGCTGGTGTTTCTATTTCGCCGTGCCCGCGGGCGCGCCGGCCGGGGCGATGTTCGCCGGCGCCTACGTGGCCGACGCGCTGGGCGGCGGCGAACAAACCGTCTTCTTGACGAGCGCCGCCCTGCTCGTCATCGTCACCGCCGCCAATGCGCTCGGCGTCACCGTTTCGGGCCGCATGCAGGTCGTGCTCTCGACGCTGCTCGTCGCGTTGCTGCTGACGGCCGTCGCTGCCTCGGCCCCGCATGCGAATGCGAACAACCTGCGCCCGTTCGCGCCGAACGGCTGGTTCGCCGTCGTGCCCGCCGCCGCGCTGCTCGTTTGGAGCTTCGCGGGCTGGGAGGCCATCACCCACCTAGCCGGGGAATTTCGTCGTCCCGCGCGAGACCTCCCGCTCGCCTCGGCCATCGCCGTCGTCGTGGTGGGCACGCTCTACCTTGCCGTGGCGCTCGCGAGCGTACTGGTGCTCGGGCCCTCGGCCGGCGACGCCGCGGCGCCGCTCGCCGAGTTGCTTGTCATCGGCATCGGCGGCGACATTCGAGTGCTCGCCGCGGCCGCGGCACTGCTGCTCACCCTGGGCACCATGAACGCCTACTTTGCGGGCGCGGCCAAGCTCGGGGCCGCATTGGGCCGGGATGGCGCACTGCCGGCTTGGCTCGCGGCCGGCACCCTCGCCGGCGACGTTCCGCGCCGCTCGCTTGCCGTCGTCTCGGGCTTGTCGGCGCTCTGCATGTGCGCGATCGCGTTCGCCGGCGTCGGGCCGAAGCCGCTCGTATTGATGACGACCGGATCGTTCGTCACCGTCTACGCGCTAGGCTGCGCCGCCGCGCTGCGCTTGCTGCCGCGCGGCACGGCCGCCTATCGGTGCGCGCAATGCGCGCTCGTTTGCGTGGTCGCGCTCTGCTTGGCGACGGGCTGGTTCTTGCTCTGGCCGCTCGTCATGAGCGGCTGCGCCCTGCTCTACCTGCGACTCGATCGCCGCCGCTCGAATCGCGCCGCGGTGCAGTGCGACGTTTCTTGACTCGCGGCAGCGGCCTCGGGGCAGCGGCGAGCACCTCTCGCGCTTCGTTTCCCCCTACGCGCCTCCGGCCCCGATCGGACCTGGCCACCCTAGCGCCCGAAACGCGGCCGCGCTGCCCCCCACCTTTCGCTCCGCCGCGGGCGCGGCAGCGGCGAGCGCATGCGGGCACGGATGGATGTCCGCGGCCTTGCGCGGCGTCGACAACGTCAGGAGCGAGGAAAAGTCGTTTGCAAGCCCAAAGCGCGGCGTATCGAGCAACGGGGCGTTGCCGGACGGAACGATTCGCGCAAGCGTCTTCGCGATCGAAGCGTGGTCGTAGAACGCATGATCGATCGTGGCTTGCTTGATATAGGGCGAAACGACCACGGCAGGCACGCGAAACCCAAAGCGATCGAAGCGAAACCCACGCTTGCTCAATCCGGTCGGCGCCACAGGCGCGAGCGTGGGCATGCCCGGCACGTGTGCCGGATCGGGAATCACGTGATCGAAGAACCCGCCGTGCTCGTCGAAGACGATGAGCAACACGCTTTGTTCCCAATACGGCGACGCGAGAATGGCGTTGTACACGCGTTCGACGAGCGCCTCCCCCAAGCGCACGTCGCCGCAGGGGTGCATCGACTCGCCGTTCTCGAAATTGCCGATCGGATCGTAGTGCGGCTCGATGAAGACGAAATTCGCATCGACCTTGCCGCTCGCGAGCGCGGAAAAGAAATCCTCGTGCCCGACGAAGCGCGAGGGATGGGCATCCACGCCCTTCAGGGCCCAGGCCTGCGGGATATCGCCATGCGCGACGAGCCACTGCTCGGGCGCCAGCCGTGTAAATAACGAATCGTCGCGGCCGTTTCCGTACTTGGCGCCATCGAACAAACTGGCTTCGATCGAACCGAGTTCGCTCGGCGAATGATCCAACCCCCACGAGGTGCCGGCCAACGCGAAAAAGCGATTCGGCCAGGTGGGCCCCGGCACCGACGAGAACCAACGGTCGCAGACGGCGAATTGCTGCGCGAGAAAATTGAGCACCGGCAGTTGATCGGGCGTGAAGCAGCGCAACGCCGACGCCACGTCGTACCCGTGCGCTTCCATATCGCGCGCGAAGCCCAGGTCGTTGGCGCTCGTGGCGCACGCCGGATAGAGGCCGTTCGTCAGCCCCGCCGAATCGTCGCGCACGCAGGCGGCGAACGCGCGGCTTTCGCTCGGCGGCGTCAACTGCACGAGCGCATCGCTGAACTCGTGGCCCGGATCGAACGAGAGTCGAAACGGCGCGCCCTGGGCCACCGCGTACCCCGCACCTTTCGCACCCGTATTGGAAAACGACGGCTTGCCGAGCAGACCGTCGGCTTGTGTGGGCGTACCGTCGGGCGTCCAGCCGCGCAAATCCGACCAGCCGAACACGTTGTCGTACGAGCGATTCTCCAACATCAAAACGAACAGTTTCTTGACATTCAGGACTGCCGACATTTTTGCGCTCCGATGGGCAGGCGACCGGTATCGCCGCTTCGCTAAAACGAGTCACAGCCTTTGAAGCCGAGTCGCCCAGGAAATTCCGTACGCGATCGACGCAAGCGCGCCAAATTATGAACCGGCGCCCTTTGAAAGGCCACCCCATAACCCTATGTCTCGCCCTCGTCAAGCTGGGGCGAGCGCGCCTCAAGGTTTTGACCGCGCCGCCGATAAAGAGGCAGGCTCACATTGAAAGGATGAGCCGTCGATGCCTCCACCTTGCTCCATGCTTTCGGAACGAACTATTCGCGGGCGAAGCCCGCATTCGCTGCACCGTCTTGCGCTGGCGCTGTCGATGCTCTTCGCGACAGGCGTCGTCCGCGCAGCCGCGCCCGCCGCCCCCGCTTCGGCCGGTGAGCAGACCGACCTCGCCTCGATGCCTCTGGAAGCATTGATGCAGGTGAAAGTTAGCACTGCTTCGTTATTCAGCCAGTCGGTGGCCGACGCGCCGGCGGCGGTTGTCGTGCTGACGGCCGCCGATATCAAGGCGTTCGGCTGGCGCACGCTGGCCGACGCGCTAGGGTCGCTGCCGGGCTTGTATACGACGTACGACCGCACGTATTCGTATCTGGGCGCCCGAGGGTTCCAACGCCCCGGCGACTACAACAGCCGCTTTCTGCTGCTCATCGACGGGATGCGTATCAACGACTCGGTGTACGACCAGGCGCCGATCGGCGACGATTTCCCGATCGACATGGATCTCGTCGAACGCATCGAGTACGTTCCCGGCCCGGGTTCAGCCATCTACGGGGCAAACGCGATATTCGGCGTCGTGAACGTGGTCACGAAGAAAGGCAGCGACATCGACGGCGCGCAAGTGGCCACCTCGGTGGGCAGCTTCGGCGAGAAGCGCGCACGCGCGACCTACGGCTGGCACGGCAGCAGCGGTGCGGACCTCGTTTTATCGGCGACGTCGTACGATCGAAGCGGGCAGAGCCTTTACTACCCCGAGTTCGATACGCCCGACCAGAACAACGGCGTCGCGCAGAACCTCGATTACGATCGGGCGCAACAATTGTTTGCGAAGTTCGCGTATGCGGGCTTCAGAATCAGTGCGGGCTACGGCAACCGGACCAAGGGCATGCCGACGGCCCCCTACGACGCCGTCTTCAATACGCCCCAAAGCACGACCGATACGCATAGCTTCATCGACGCCACCTACAGCCGCGCACTCACGAGCGGGCTCGAAATCGCATCGGAGGTGTACTGGCAGCGCTACGACTATTCGAGCGCCGGCACGTTCGGCGATCCGCCGCTTTCGAATTTAGACGGCGACAAGGCTATTTGGTACGGCGCCGACGTGCATGCCACGATAACCTACATTCCACGCAACAAGCTCGTCGTGGGCGTCAGCGCGATGCGCGATGCGCGCCGCAATCAGTTCAACTACAACACCGACCCTTACCAGCTCGTCCTCGACGATCGACGAAGCAGCAATTCCGTGGGCGTGTATGCCGAAGACGAAATTCAACTGCCTTGGCGTTTCGCGTTGAACGCGGGGCTACGCGTCGATCGAGAATCGGTTTCCGGCACGACTGCCAGCCCGCGGCTTGCCCTGAACTACAAGCCGACGAACGCCGATACGTTCAAGCTGATCTACGGCCTCGCGTATCGCGCACCGAACGCCTACGAGCTTTACTACACGGTGCCGCCGCCCGGCGGACAATCAGGCAACCCGTCGCTGCGCGCGGAACACATCACGACGACGGAGTTCGTCTATGACCGTGCGTTAGGGCAGAACGCGCATGCGACGGTTTCGCTGTTCCGCTACGACGTGCGCAACCTGATCACGGAAACGCTGGATCCGTCGGGCAATTACGTTTTCGAAAACACCAACCGCGTTCAAGCGCGCGGCGTTGAGATCGCGTACGAGCAGGACGTCGCTTCCGTCGCCAAGATCAGGGCCAGCTATTCGTGGCAACTGGCGCACGACGGCGATACCGGCGCCGCGCTGCAAAATTCGCCGCGGCATCTTGGCAAGATCAATCTCACAGTACCGCTCTTTCACAACGCGGCGCGAATCGGCGCAGAAATGCGGTGCGCGTCGGCTCGCTTGGCGCTCGCGGGTTCGGCCGCGGGATATTGCCTCGCCAACGTGAGCGTCGGCAGCGAACGCCTCGTCCCGCACGCGGACGTCTCGTTCTCCGTCTACAACTTGACCGACAAGCGCTTCGCCGACCCGGCTGGCCCCAACTTCACGCAGAACGCGATCCCGCAGCAAAACCGGACCTTCCTGCTCAAGCTCGTCTATGGTTTCTGACATGCGAGCCGCAAGATCGTCCTTCGTCCGCCTCTGCATCGTGCTCGTCGCCGTGGTCGTCTCCGTGCGCCTATGGACGCCGGTGCACGCCCAGGTCGACCTGTACTCGCTCGAAGCCGCCTACATCTATAACTTCACGGAATTCACCGAGTGGCCGCCCGCGCAGGCGGGCAGCGCGCTCGTGGTCTGCGTCAATCCGCACTCGGCACTCGGCGCCACGCTGGCCAAACTCGAGGGTCGCCTCGTCTCCGGCAAGACATGGAGCGTGAAGCCCATTCCGGACGGCGCCGCCATCGCCGGCTGCGGCGTGCTCATCGTCGACGATGCCGCGTCCAGCGCCGCTGCTCGCGCAGCGAGCGGCCGGGACATGCCGACGCTCGTCGTACGCGCCGCCGAATTGGATGCGAGCGACGGCGGCTATGTCGTCACGCTCGTGCGCGACGGCGACCGGCTTCGCTTCGACATCGACAACAAGGAAGCGGTACGCCGCCATCTCGCGCTCAGCTCCAAGCTGCTGCGCCTGGCAAGGAAGGTGTCATGAAGCACAGCGGGCAACGCAGCCCCAGCCCCATGAAGGAAATGGCCCGCATCAAGCTCGCCGGGTTCGGCGTGGCCCTGCTCGTCTCGGGCCTGGTCCTGCTCGTCTATCAGGCGCTTTCGCTGCGCTCGGCCTTGACCGTCGACGCCGCGGTGCAGGCCGACATGATCGCCGACAACGTGTCCGCCGCGCTCATGTTCGAGGACGTGCGCTCCGCGCAAGAAGTGCTGCATTCGCTGCGAAAAGTACCCTATGTCGAGAGCGCCGGCATCTATACCGCGGACGGCAAGCGCTTTGCCGCATATACAAAACCGGGCTTATCGGAGCGCGACGCCAGGGAAGCGGTGCCGTCCAACGTCAAACCGGTCAAGCGCCGCTTGTCGTTCGAGGATGTCTTCGTCGCGTCGGCCGTCACGCAAAACGGCAAAACGCTGGGTTCGGTCGTCGTCGTCGCCACGACGGAGCAAATGACGCACGACTTGCTGCACTACGCCGCCTTTGTCGTCGGTGCGTCGCTATGCGCGCTGTGGATCGCCTTCATCGTGACCTCTCGCATGAGCGCGCGCATCGCTCAAGCGGAAAAGAAGCTCGAATATCTCGCGTCGACCGATCCGCTGACGGGATTGCCCAATCGCCGCGCATTTTATGACGAACTCGCGCAGCGGCTACAGCGCGGCGCGCAAACCTGCGCGCGTGCCGCGCTGATCCTCGTCGACTTGGACGATTTCAAAACGGTCAACGATACGCTCGGTCACGGCGCCGGAGATGAGTTGCTCAAGCATGTCGCGCTCGTGCTTCGGCAAAGCGTGCGCGCCGCGGATCTCGTGAGCCGCATCGGCGGCGACGAGTTCGCCGTGCTGGTTTCGATCGCGAAGGAAAAGGCCGAAGGGATTCGAACGGCGGAACGCATCGCCCGCGCGCTCGCGCGCCCGTTCGACTTGCCGCGCGCGAGCGTCGTCGCCAGCGCGAGCGTGGGCGTCAGCGTTTATCCCGACGACGCCGTCGATGTGCCCTCGCTCGTGAGCAGCGCGGACATCGCGCTCTATGCCGCCAAGAACGTGGGAAAGAACGCCGCGGTAGAGTTTCACCCGAGCATGACCGTGGAGGCGCGCAGGCGCGCCCGGCTAGAGACGGAATTGCGCAAAGCCATCGAAACCGATGGCTTGCACGTCGTCTACCAACCGCAATTCGCCTGCGGGTCGGGCCGTTTGATCGGCGCCGAAGCGCTGCTGCGCTGGGTCCATCCGGTCGACGGCGAAATCGCGCCGAGCGAATTCGTTCGGGTAGCCGAGGACAGCGACCTCATCGTCTCGTTAGGGCAGTGGGTATTGCGTCACGCGTGCCGCGATGCGGCGCGCTGGAACGCCGAACACGACAGTGCGATCTACGTTGCCGTCAACGTATCGGCACGTCAATTGCGGCAGACCGAGTTCAACGAAGACGTGGAGGCGGTGCTCGCCGAAAGTGGCCTTTCTCCGAACTTGCTCGAACTCGAGCTGACGGAGAGCCAACTGATGGCGAACATGACCGCCGGCGTCGAAGCGATGCGCCAACTGCGCGCGGCAGGCATACGCTTGTCGCTCGACGATTTCGGCACGGGCTACTCATCGCTGTCGTACCTGCAGTCCTTCCCCGTCAACACCCTCAAGATCGATCGCGCCTTCGTGAAGCCGTTGCCGCAAGCGGGACAGCCGATCGTCACGGCCATCATCTCCATGGCCCACAGCTTCGGCATCGCCGTCGTGGCCGAGGGTGTCGAAGAACCCGCGCAATTGGCATGGCTTAGCGACGCGGGCTGCGATATCGTCCAAGGCTACTTGACGGGCCGGCCGACGTCGTACGAAGGGATCACCGATCTCTTGCGCAGCGCATGCGAGGATTCCGCGCCTTTGAGCTAGGCCTTGCGGGGCCGACTACTGATCGGCGTTCGCCGCGGTAAACGCGCTGAACGCCGTATGCGGCGGATCGATCGGTGCGAGATCGTTCTGGATGATCCCGAACGTCCGATCGCCGCTGAGCAACACGTAATACATCACCGCCTGGATACCTTCGTTTTTGCGCGCCGCATAAAAGCGCTGCAGTTTTTGTTTGACGTAATCGGCGCGGAACTGCTCGTCTTCCTCCGGCGCCGCATTCCACTCGGTAATCATGAACGGCTTGCCGTATCGCGCCTTGCAATAGGCCGGCAAATTGAAGCCCGGGCCCGCCCCGTCGACGCCGATCTTGAAGATGTCGCCGTACGGTTGGTAGTTGTGCCACGTGGTGATGTCCCAGCGCATCTTGCGATAGCCGCCCGAGCCGTCCGGCTGCTCGCCGTCCCACAACATATCCGACGCCGCGACGTCGGCTACCGTGAAGTTCACGCCGCACTTCGCGCTGGGCTGCACCGATTTGATTCCGTCGATCATCCCTTGGATCGCGCCACGCAGAATCGGCCAATTCTTATTGTTGAAGTCCTGAGGCTTCGTTCCTGCATTGGTCGAATCGAGAATGATCGCGCGATCGCGCGTGAGCTCGTTGCCGCATTCGTACATCTTGACGCCGTGCGGGCCAAGCGCTCTGGCGATGGCGGCCGCACCGGCGCGATTCGCGATGTACGCATCGCGCTCGCTCGCATACAAGTTGCCGGCACTGTCGCGCAGGCCGTAGTTGACGAGCGGCAGCAGCGTGAAGCCCACCGTGCGAAACGCATCGGCCAGCGCAATGACAGGCTTGAGCTGGGACGGCGAATTCACGCAGCCGACGCGATAGCTCGTGCATCCGAGCGCCTGCAGCGTCGCGATGAGCTGCTGGGGCGTAAACGGATAATCGTAGTGCCCGTTGATGCCGTAGAAAGCGCCCGCGGGGACTTCGAGGGGAACGCGCGGATCGCTGCACGGCCGCCACCGCTTGGCCCAGGTGTGCACATAGAACTGATTGTTCGTGCCGCGTTGGTAAATCATTCCTCCATACCAAAGCAAAAGACTCACGTTGTAGGAGTCCGGGTCTTTTACGCCATTTTTGTAAATAAATCCACTTTTTACCGTCCATACATTTCCCTGCCTATCGACAATCGAAGAAGCGGAAGGAATGACCGTTCCATCGGTGGATTCCGCAGCAACATTGCTTGCTGCGATAGCTTCGCCTGCTCCTGCGCCACTCAATGCAACGAGTACTTGGCCGCCGGCAATGGCGGCCATCTGGCCCAGGAATCGGCGTCTCTTGGTGATCACGTTTAGTGCCTCCATGGTCAATCAGGTGAGTTGGGTACGCGGCTTGCGACGCGCGGCCACTCTGACCATCGGACACTCATAAGAGTTCGAATCGTTTTCAATTTTTATTCCCGATTTTTCGGGATGTTTTACTATACGATCCGTCACTTTTTGTGAAATCAAGCAATATCGCCGCACCGCACGCGCGGTACGTTATCGCCCTCTTTTTCGTCCAAAAGGCCTGCTCGTGAATCCGCAAGACCTGGAACGCCTCGTGACGCTTGCCATGCCTTTCGGCAAGTACAAGGGCAGGCTCATCGCAGACCTACCCGGTCACTATCTGAACTGGTTTGCACGGGAAGGGTTTCCGCCGGGCGAGATCGGCCGCCTGCTCGCGCTGATGCAGGAACTCGATCACAATGGTTTGCGGCCTCTGCTCGATCCGATTCGAAGACCCACGAGCGAGGCGGAGAGATCCAGCCTCAAGCAGCCACCCGATAAACCTTAGTCAACCGCTAGCGATCGGCTGGGGCGTTGGACGCGTTTAACGCGTTGGACGATTTCGACCAAGCGACGCATGCCGCGTAGCCCGCGGGCGCATCGCACCAGCACGCGTCGAACGCATGCACTCCGAGCGATGGAGAATCGCTCGCGTCCAAGATCGGCACGCGTGGAGCAGTGCTTACGTCGCCCAGCACCGAAAACCGATCGAGGCCGCCCGCGATTCCCACGCCGATCGCCTTGAGCAGCGACTCCTTGGCGGTCCAAACAGCGAAGAAGGCGTCTAGCCGTGCGGCTTCCGGCAGCGCCTCGACGCAAGCATGCTCGCTCGGGGCGAATACCGCTTGAGCGAGAGAGCGCCAATCGAGCGCCGCGCGTTTCGATTCGATGTCGACGCCGACCCGGCGCCCGTGCGAGAGCGCGATCAACGCAAAGCCGCCCGAATGCGAAACGTTGAAGTCGAACCCGGCCGGCGAATCGGCGATGCTCGGCCGACCGGCGTCGTCATATCGAAAGCGCACGTGCGAAGGCCGCATGTCTAAACACGCGGCGATCGATTCGCGCAGCACGGCGCGGGTCGTCGAATATCGCACCGCATCTTCAGGCCGCAGAAAACGCGCGGCGCGGGCCCGCTCGTCATCGGCCAGGAACTCGAATACCGAAGACTCGCGCGCAATATCGAAATCGAAGGCGATACGCTGCAGCTCCACCCCTGCGGCGGCGGCATGCGGCACATCTAGAACGCGGACATCGAACCTGCTCGAACGATAGGTGGACGGGATAGCCTGCGACATGGATGCAGCCGGCGCTGCAAGCGCGCCGAAGTCATGAAAGAGCGCCCATGCTATCGCGATTTCGCACGGCGGCGCTTCTGGCCGAACGTGGGCAGACGTTTCACCCCCGCTTCGCCCGCGCTTGGCTAGCGCACTAGCGCACGCCCAACTTCCAAATCGTAACTTCGTGCAGTGTCTGCCCCGGTTTGAGTTCGGTCGAGGGGAACGTCGGCTGGTTCGGCGAATCGGGAAAATGCTCGGCCTCGAGCGCGAATGCATCGGTTTGACGATAGGCCGAGCCGGAGCGCCCGACGACGCTGCCATCGAGACCGTTCGCCGTATAGAACTGCAGACCCGGCTGCGTCGTGTAAACATCGAGCACACGCCCCGAATCGGGATCGTAGGCGCGGGCGGCGAACGCTGGGGTGTCGTGTCCTCCGCCGTCGAGCACCCAATTTTGGTCGTAGCCGTGCGCCCACGTGAGCTGCGCGTACGCGTCTCTCAGATGCGCGCCGATCGGCGACAATCCGCGCAAGTCCATCGGGGTGCCGGCGACCTCGTTGATTTCGCCTGTCGGTATCGACTCGTCGTCGGTCGGCGTATAGCGCGAGGCCGCGATTTCTATCATCTGCCGCTCCACGTTGCCGCTCGCCTCGCCTGCAAGATTGAAGTAGCTGTGATTGGTCAGGTTGACCACGGTGTCCTTGTCCGTCGTCGCGCGATAGTCGATGCGCACCTCATCGTCGTCGGTCAACGTGTAAGTGACATCCACCGTCAACGTGCCCGGAAAGCCGTTTTCGCCGTCGGGGCTCACGTAGCGCAATTGCACGCCTGCCTCGGTCGGTTGCTGGAATGTGCGCACCGGCGTCCAGACCTTCGAATCGAAACTGTCGGGGCCGCCGTGCAGCGTATTGGGCGGATCGTTGATCGGCAGGCGGTATTCTTGCCCGTCGAGCGTAAAGCGCCCGTTCGCGATTCGATTCGCATAGCGGCCGATCAATGCGCCGAAATGAATGTTGCCGTTCAAACGCTCGTAATCTTGAAGCGAGCCGAAGCCGAGGACGATGTCGGCGCGGCGGCCATGCCGATCGGGCACATCGAGTTCCGTGACGATGCCGCCGTAGGTCATGACTTTCAGCGTCACGCCGTATCGATTCGTGAAGGCATATTCGCGCACGTCCTGGCCTGCCTGAGTGGCGCCGTAGCGGGTGTCCGAAACCGAGACCGCCGCTGCCGCGGGCAGACAAGCGAACGTCGCCCATACTGCCGCGAGCGCGGCAAGGACGGGCGCGGGCGATCGATGAAACGAGCAGTTCATGGTGGAGTGTCCGATGGGTCCGCGGGCCTTCGGGCGAAGGCCCCGCATGGGGTGCTTCGACCCGACAGCACACGCCGTGCCACTGCCGTGGCTCGGCATGCGTCGGTCCATCCATCCGCCCTGCTTCCGCGATCGCTAGACGGCCAAACGCTCCAGCTCGGCTTGCTTGGCTACGCTCGGCCGCGGGCTTAGCCAAGGCGCGGCACGCTCGGCCGCGAGCGCAATGCGGTCGCGCAGCGCGGAGCTCGATACCTCATAGTCGGCAAAGTCGCGCGCCGACGCATAGACGCCGATCGGCAGCGTGCGTGCTTGAAAAAACGCGAAGAGCGGCCGCAATTGATGCTCGATTACCAGCGCGTGACGATCGCTGCCGCCCGTCGCCGCCAGCAGCACCGGGACATCGACAAGCGCCTCGGCGCCGATGAGGTCGAACAAGTGCTTGAACAGCCCCGAATACGAACCGCGAAAAACGGGGCTTGCGACGACCAAAACGTCCGCGCCTTCGATCGCACGCAGATGCGCCTGCACCACAGCCGACAGCCGGCTTCGATCGAACGTCGCGCCGATCTGCGGTGCGATTTGGCCGAGTTCGACGAGATGAAGATCGATCGGCACACGTTCGGCCAGCGCCGCAACGATGGCGTCGACCAGCGCCAGCGTCCGCGATGGACGTTGCAGGCCGCCCGAAACCGCCACGAGCTTCAATCTTTGCGTCATGTGAAGTTGTCCCAACCAAGTATGAATCGACCCGCATCGAATGACTCATGCGAGCCGTAACGGCGAATCAGCCGACAAAGGCATGCTCTTCGACGGGCGACAGCATGCGCTGAAGAATGTGCGCCTCGATCTCGGCGACATCGGCGGCGGCGCCCGATCTAGGCCGCGGCAGCGCGATCCGCTCGTCGAGCGCGATAGAGCCGCCTTCGACAAGCACCACACGATCCGACAGCGATACGGCTTCATGAACGTCGTGCGTGACGAGGAGCGCTGTGAAGCGATGCATGCGCCAAAGACGTTCGACGAGCCGGTGCATCTCCAAGCGTGTGAGCGCGTCGAGCGCACCGAACGGCTCGTCGAGCAGCAACAGCGCTGGGCGATGCACAAGCGCACGCGCCAGCGCCACGCGTTGACGTTGCCCGCCCGATAATCGAGCGGGCCAATCGCGCTCACGGCCGGCCAAGCCCACTTCGCTCAACGCGGCTCGCGCCGCGTCCCGCTCGCTCGACGCCAGCCCGAGCAAGACATTGCCCAATACGTTCTTCCACGGCAGTAAGCGCGCGTCCTGAAACATCAGGCGCGTCCGCGCAGTCGCGCCCCGTGTTTCGCTCGCCCGCCGCGGCAGGATCGTTCCGGCGTCCGGCGAATCGAGGCCGGCCACAAGCCGCAGCAGCGTCGACTTTCCGCATCCGCTGCGGCCGATGATCGAAATGAATGCGCCTGCCTCGATCGACAAATCGAAGCGATCGAGCACGACGCGATCGCCATAGCGCTTCGAGATCGATCGAAGCTCGACGGCCGCCTCCTTCGTCGCCCCGCTCATGCTTTCGCTCCCCGCCACGTCGCTTGACGGTTGAAGGCTTTGTTCGCCCTCAGCCCCTTGAACACCCGCGAGAACGCCGAACCACGGGCCGCCCGATGCGGCGAGCGCCACGGCAACAGCCATGCTTCGGCCAGTCGCGCGACGACGTCGGCAAGCTTGCCCAGCAGCGCATATAGAAGGATGCCCACGATGACCACGTCCGTTTGCAAGAACTCCCGCGCATTCATCGTCATGTAGCCGATGCCCGACTGCGCGGAAATCGTCTCCGCGACGATGAGCGTCACCCACATGAGCCCGAGCGCGAACCGGACGCCGACGAGAATGGAGGGCAATGCGCCGGGCAGCACGACTTCGCGGTATAGCCGGAACCCATGCACGCCGTAGCTCCTCGCCATTTCGACGAGTGCGGCGTCCACCGAACGGATGCCATGAAACGTGTTGACGTAGATCGGGAAGAAGACGCCGAGCGCGACGAGGAACAGCTTGGCCGGCTCGCCGATTCCAAACCAAAGGATGACGAGCGGAATCGTCGCGAGCACCGGGATGTTTCGAACCATCTGTACCGACGAGTCGAGCACGGCCTCGAGCCGGGTGGAGCATCCCGTCGCCAACGCCAACGCAAAGCCGATGCCGCCGCCGATCGCGAAGCCGCCGAATGCGCGCGCCGCGCTGACTTTGACGTCGTCCCACATCTGCCCGCTTTGCGCGAGCTCCCAGGCGGCGTGTACCACGGCCCATGGCGCGGGCAAGATCCGCGCGGAGAGCCAACCGGCGCGCGCGCACGCCTCCCATGCGATCAACGCCAGCAGCGGCAAGATCCAAGGCGAAATCGGGTCGATCCAAGCTGCCTTTCTATTCACGATTTTTTCCTCGTCTCATGTTTCGGCTATTACATAGGAGTCCTGATTAACATGCAGAACCACGCGAATCGATCGCGCTCAGCGGCGTTCAGCTTTGCGACACGTTCGGCAGATACGAATTGCCCACGATCTCGCCGAACGGTCCCGTCAACGGCGAACCGATCCGATCCCGAACGTGACCAGGCAAGCGGGGAAATACGAGCTCCGCGAAACGGTAAGCTTCCTCGAGATGCGGATAACCCGACAAGATGAACGTGTCGATCCCCAACCGCGCGTATTGCTCCATCCGCGCGGCCACTTGTTCGGGACTGCCGACCAGCGCGGTGCCCGCGCCGCCCCGCACCAGTCCCACGCCTGCCCAGAGATTCGGATAGATCTCGAGTTCGGCCCGCGTACGGCCTTTGCCGCCATGCAAGGCAGCCATCCGCCGCTGCCCTTCCGAATCCATCTTTGAAAACGCAGCCTGCGCCCGCGCGACGGTCGCATCGTCGATACGGCTGATCAAGCGATCGGCCGCAGCCCAGGCTTGCTCCTGCGTTTCGCGGACGATGACGTGCAAGCGAATGCCGAACGTAAGTTCGCGCCCTTTCGCCCGCGCTCGTGCGCGCGCGTTGGCGATCTTTTCGGCGACGGCGTCGGGCGGCTCGCCCCAGGTCAGATAGGTATCGACGTGCGAAGCGGCGATGTCGATTCCCGCGTCGGACGAGCCGCCGAACCACAACGGCGGGTGCGGCGTTTGCACGGGCGGATAAAGCAGCTTTCCCCCGTTCGACTTCAGATAGCGGCCTTCGAACTGGACAGATTCGTTCGATTCGTGCGCCGTCCTGAAGTGCTCGCGCCAGATCGTCAGGAATTCATCCGTGATGCGATAGCGCGTGTCGTGATCGACGAACAGCCCATCGCCTTCCAGTTCGGCTTGGTCGCCGCCCGTCACGACATTGATGAGCAGGCGCCCCTTCGACAGCCGGTCGAACGTGGACGCCATGCGCGCCGACAGCGCGGGCGAGCCGAGTCCGGGCCGTATCGCCACCAGGAACTTCAGCCGCTGCGTCGCGGCGATCAAGCTCGAGGCCACGACCCAAGCGTCTTCGCAGGAGCGTCCCGTCGGCAGCAGCACGCCTTCGTAGCCGAGCGTATCGGCGGCCACCGCGATTTGCCTGAAGTAGTCGTAGCTCGCGTGGCGTGCGCCTTCGGCCGTGCCGAGATAACGGGAATCGCCATGGGTGGGGATGAACCAAAATACTTGCATTCGATGTTCTCCGCGCTTCGCTATGCGAGCCATCGCGCGTCGCTGACGGCGATTGGCTTCGGAATCAATTTCAATTCGCTGAACGTATCGGCGATACGCTGCTGCGCCTTCAGGACCGGCGCCGTCACTGGAACGACGCCGTATGACGAACGCCGCGCCGCGACTTCCACCGTGGCGGCGTCCAGCCCCACGAGCGGAGCGAGTTCCCGCGCGACCTCGGCGGGATGTGCCTTCGCCCATGCATCGACTTGCGCAAGCGCGTCGATCACCGCGTGTACGAGTTGCGGCTGCTCGGCCGCGAAACGTCGCGAGGCCAAGTAGAACTGAAGATTGTCGACTAGGCCCGTGCCGTCCACGAGAATCCGCGCCCCCGCCTGACGCTCTATCGCAGCGAAATAGGGTTCCCAGATCACCCATGCGTCCACGCTGCCCTGCGTGAACGCGGCGCGCGCATCGGCCGGCGGCAGGTAGACCGGTTGAATATCGGTGTATTCGAGGCCTGCGTGTTGCAGCGCGCGCACGAGCAAATAGTGCACATTGGAGCCTCGGTTAAGGGCGACCTTCTTGCCCCGCAGTTGCGCAACCGTGGCAATCGCCGAGCCGCGCGGCACCACGATCGCCTCGGATTTCGGGGAAGAAGGCTCGTTGGCGACATAGAGGAAATCCACGCCCGCCGCCTGCGCGAAGATCGGGGGCGTTTCGCCCACCGTACCGAAATCGACCGCGCCCGCGTTCAGGCCTTCGAGCAATTGCGGGCCGGCGGGGAACTCCAACCAGCTCACCGTTACGCCCTGCGCGGCTAAGTTCTTCTCCAACGTGCCCCGCGCCTTCAGCAAGACGAGCGTGCCGTACTTTTGATAGCCGATGCGCAGCGTCTTGCCGCTCGCATTCGCCCATGCGCTTCGAGGCTTCGTCAAGCCCGATATTCCTGCCGCAAGCGATGCCCCGCCCCAAAGAAAGGTTTGCAAAAGACGGCGGCGGGCGCGCTCGCGCGGCGTCGTATCGGTAGCGGGCATGACTTCTCCTTGGCGCGCGGGGGCGCCCGTCTTTTCTGATCGCATGGGTCGTTGAACCGAAGGAAGATCGGCGTTGCCGCCGCAGCGGCAACCGGAAGCGTCAGTCTAGAAAAGACGGGGGGCGAGGAGAACCAATGAATTCAGCTTTGCTCTGGACGAGGCGCGATATGCGGCGTCGAGGCGTCACATGCTCCACGCCGTGCGCACACGTGCACGGATGTCGGCGAGCCGCTCGACCGATTCGTTCGCGAAGACGAAGCGCAGATAGCGCCCGGCTTGCGGCCCCCACCCTTTCATCGGCGTGGCCGCGACGTCCGCTTTCGTCAACAGCAAGCGCGACGCCTCTTCGGGTGCGAGCCCCAATCGTTCCGTATCGATCAGCAACGACCAGCCGCCGTCGGGACGCATCACGGGCAGATCGCCGAGCGCCGTCAGCAAAAAGTCGCGCCGCGCCTGCCACACGTTCACCGCATGGGCGACGCCATCGTCGCTCGAGGTCAACGCGGCCGTCGCGCCGGGCATGCCGATGCCGACCTGACACACCACGTTCGACAGGCTCGTCAACCGCACGTCGTTCATGATGCTCGCGGGGCCGACGATCCAACCCACGCGCCAACCGATCATGCGAAATTCCTTCGACACCGAACCGACCGTGATGGTCCGCTCGCGCATTTCGGGAAGCGAGGCGGGATGAATGACGGGCGAACCGTCGAAAACGATGCGCTCCATGGCCGCGTCGTACACGAGCCAGGCATCCGCACGTCGACAATGCGCCGCGATCGCTTCCCACTCCCCCGCGTTCGCGACGAAGCCGCTCGGCATCGACGGCGACATGACAAGCAGCGCTCTTGTGCGCGGTCCGACCGCGGCGGCCAGCGAGTCGAGATCGAGCCGCCAGCCGTCGGCGCTCGGCATCAAGCGGGCGAACTTGGGCACGCCGCCCGCGAGCCGTACGCGGTTGATGAGCCCAGCGTACGTCGGGTCCGTCAACACCACTTCGTCGCCCGCCTCGAGGATCGACAGCAAGACGTTGAGGATGCCCGCGAGCCCGCCCGCCGAGACGATGCATTCCGTTTGCGGGTCGTAGCGCACGCGCGCCGATCGCTCGATGCGCGCCACGACCGCCTCGCGCAACGCCACCTGCCCGGTGAACGGCAGATAGCTGTTGGCGTCGTCGTCGTCGATCGCCGCGTGGGTTGCCGCGAGCGCCTCGGCGGGCGGCTTGAGGTCGGTATCGAGATTCTCCAGCCGTAAAATGTTGCCGTTGTGCTTCGCATCGGCGGCGTCGCCCATCTTGTCGACGCCAATGCCTGGAATTTCCGTGAGACGCGAGACTGTCATGGACTCCTCCGTTCCTCGATTGGTTTTAATATATTAAAATGAAGAAGTCACCGACTGCAAAGTTTTTTTCGGAGTCGCTTGCCGAACGCCTGCGCGAAAGGATTCTGCGCGGCGAGCTGCCGCCCGGCGCGCAGCTCAGGCAAGACAAGATCGCTCAGGAATTCGGCACGAGCCACATTCCGGTGCGCGAAGCGTTCGCGCAACTGGAGGCGCGCGGGTTCGTGACGATCATTCCCAACCGCGGAGCATTCGTCTCATCGATGACGCTCGACGAAGCGCAGGAATTGCAGGCCATGCGCGTCGTGCTCGAATTGCTGGCGCTCGATACCGCCATCGATGCGTTCGCCGCCGACGATGCGCAAGCGGCGCGCGCCATCCTCGAAACCGATCGCGAAGCCCGCGATGTCGACGAATGGTCGAAGGACAATTGGGCGTTTCATCGCGCAATCTACGCGCCGTGCGGCAAGCGGCATTTGATGGGCGTGCTCGAATCGCTTTGGCAGAAGGCCGATCGTTACTTGCGGCTCGTTTGGCAACTCGCATCGTGGCAAAGCCATTCGTTCGCCGAGCATCTGCGCATCCTCGAAGCCGTCGAAGCGAAGGACAAGCGCCTTGCGAAACGCTTGACGAAGGAACACATTACGGCCGCGGGCCAGGTCATGCTCGAAGCTTTGAGCAGTCATCGCGCCGACGTGGAATGACCGTGCACGGTGCGGAACCGGACAGAAGAGTGTCATGAGCAGCCGGCATGCTTCAAGGCTGCGGCGCGGGCCTACGCAACCACATAGTGAGCCGCGTGGAAAGCGTCTGCCGACACCGGCTCCGCCCGGCGGAAGTTATCCCCACATTCTGTTGGCAATGCTGTGGACAAGCTGCAGACTAATGACGTAAGTTGTTGATCGGACTAAGAACAGAACGCCGTGCTCGCGTTTTGTTGCGCGTAGCGCATTTCGGCGCAAAGCGTTTTCGTTTTCCTCGTCGATCGGGAGTCATGACCATGCTGAAGAAGCTCGTTTTGCTGCTCGCCGCACTCGTCGTATCGATTTCCACCGCGTTGGCCGCCGCCGTCGACGTGAACACGGCCGATCAGGCCACGCTCGAATCGCTCAAAGGCATCGGCCCAGTCAAATCGCAAGCCATCATCGACGAACGAAACAAGAACGGCCCGTTCAAGGATGCCGACGATCTGGCCAATCGCGTCAAAGGCATCGGCGCAAAGACCGTCACGAAGCTGGAAGCCGAAGGCATGACGATAGGCGGCGGGTCGGCGCCGCCCAAAGCGATGAGCGGCGCGCAGAGGAACGCACCCGCGAAGACGGTCAAGCCTTCAGCGGCCGCGGCGGGGCCATCGAGCGCGCCAACGACGGCAATGCCCGCGTCGAGCGCGCAAGAGATCAAAGGGACCGCAAAGTCCAAAAAGAAGAAGGGCAAAGCCAAGGCGGCTTCGGCCGCATCGGGGGCATAACGGCCCGGCGGTTCGTCCGCCCTCATGAGCGCCGCGCCTGCCTTACCTCGGCCGCGCGGCCCACCCATCCTTTCGGCGCCCCGAATCGCGGGCCACGCCGCTTTCACAGGAGCATCATCATGGGTCTACTCGATATGATCGGTTCGGTCCTCGGACAATCCAATACCGACGGCCAACCGCACCCGACGAACGCACTGGCGGCGGTGATGGAATTCGTCAACAACCAGCCCGGCGGATTGAACGGCCTCATTGCGCGATTCCACGAGCAAGGCGCGGGCGAAGTCATTCAATCGTGGATCAGCAGCGGCCCGAATCAGGCCGTGTCGCCCGATACCGTGCAGAACGTGGTCGGCTCGGGGGCCCTGAACGAATTGGCGAGCAAAGCGGGCGTTTCGCCCGAGCAAGCCTCGGCGCTGCTGGCCCAAGTGCTGCCGCACGTCGTGGACCATGCGACGCCGAACGGCGAAGTCCCGCAGACCGGCCAGATCGACGTAGCCGGCGTGCTCGGATCGCTCTCCCAGAGCGGAGCGATCGGTTCATTGCTCGGGGGTTTACTGGGCGACAAGGCGAGCGGAACGCCCTAACGACGGTCAACCCTGCGGTTGATTCTGCGACACCTCTTGCGGCGCATCGCCGGCCGCGGGCGCTTCGGACGCCTGCGGCGTCTCGTTCGTCTCCGGTGCACCGGCCTTTGCGTCGCCGCTGTTTTGCGCGGCGCCCGCTTGCACGGCGCCCGCCTTCTCCCGCGGCTTACGTCGGCCGCCGGCTCCGCCCTTTGCTTGGTTTCGGGCAAACGCGGCATCGCGCGCCGTGACGACGCCCACCGAGGCGCCCGTCAGATCGACACGCGCCGCGCCGTCCGTCAAGCACGCCCAGTAGCGACTGCCGCGACACCAGGTGCTGACCGCCTCGCGAACCTCGGCCTCGCTCAGCTGAAGCTCGGACGCCTGCGCGACCAGGTCGGCGAGAATCCCTACCTTCAGCGGCACTTTAGGGGCCGGATTCTTCGGAAACGCAGCCGGAAAACGCTTCTGGAGCTTTCCGATGACGCGGACCACCGGGTCGACCGGGGGTGCGGATTTTTCGCTAGGCCGGGCATTGCCGCTCGGGCGCGCCGCGCGGGCGGGCCGATCGCCCTTGGCGGACGGCGCCGCGCCTGGCTTCGGCCCTGGCCTCGGTCCGTACTTCGGCCCTTGTTTCGCCGCCGGCTTCTCGGCCGCCTGCTCCTGCTTCTTCAACTTCGCTTCTTTCGTCAGCTGCGCCTTGAGGGCAGCCAGTTGCTCGAAACCCATGCTCTATCCTGTCACCGCGTACCTGAATCGGGACGACAATAGTATCAGCGTCGCGGCCTCGCTGCCTCACGGAACGATACACGACATCGATCTGCGCGTTGTCAGCATGCGTATCGGGTCAATCTTCGCGGCAAATCGGATGAATGCGCGGCGTTTCACGTCGTCCCGTCGTCCGCTGCGAAGACGTGGCGATTTTCAAGTGCTTTCCCGAATCACGAGTTGAAATCCGAGATCGATGCGGCGTGTTGCCGGCGCTTCGCCGTTGACGATCTGCAACAGCATGCGCGCCGCTTGGACCCCCACCTCGTAGCGCGGCGTCGCCACGGTCGTAATGGACGGCGCCGATACGGCGGCGAACGGCAAGTCGTTGAACCCCACCACGGCAAGCTCCCCCGGCACCGATATGCCCTGCCGCCGGCATTCGAACAGCACGCCCAACGCCAGATCGTCGTTGCAGCAGAACACCGCATCGCAATCGGGCGCCTTCTCCAGTAATTCGCGCAGCAGCCGGCAGCCAAGCGCGGCGCTGGACGGGTCTTCGGTCAACACTTCGAGCTCGGCATCGAGCCCGGCCGCGCGCAAGGCGCGTCGAAACCCCGCGCGCCGCTGCATCGTGCGGGGGTCCAACTGCGCCGCGATGAATGCCGGACGACGCACGCCGCGCTCGCTCAAATGCGCGCCGATCGCGAAGCCCGCGCTACGCTGCGAGAATCCCACCGACCATTCGTCCCCCGGCACGAGATCGAACATGTGCACGAGCGGTACGTTAGATGCCGCGAGCTGCCGGCGCACGACCTCGGAATTGTCGATGCCCGCCACCAGAAAGCCATCGGGCGCATGCGAAAGATAGGCCGACAGCAGCTCGGCTTGGCGCGCCGGGTCGTACCCCGTGTTCCCAATGAGCAATTGGTATCCGGCGGAGCCGATGCATTCCTGCACGCCCGCGATCGTTTCGGTGAACACGGCATTCGACAGCGAAGGCACCAGGACGCCGATCAGCTTGGAACGCGCCGACGCCAGCGTACGCGCGGCGCGATTCGGAATGTAGCCGAGCTGCGCCACCGCGGATTGCACCCGTTCGCGCACGGCCGGCGAGACGAGGCTCGGATCGCGCAGCGCGCGCGAAACCGTCATCGTGCTGACTTGCGCAAGACGCGCGACCTCCTCGAGCGTCACACGCCCGCTCTGCCGGCGGCGTGCATTGCCCGTGCCGCGACCCTCCCCGCCCTGCGTAGGAATCGATGAATTGCTTTGAGGTTTGCTCATGGGCGGAGAGTATCGCCGGTTTGGCCGCTGACAAAAAGCCGACAAACATGCGACAGGGTTCCTCCTAGTGTGGAGGTCGCCATGTTAGCGCTACCATCGTTCGGCTTAAAATCCGTCAACCGTGTCCGCCGCAAGCCGGCGTTGGAGGAAATCGATGCATTCGACTCAGAACCCGCGCAAGCCCTTTGCCGCGCTGACCGTCGTCGCCGGCGCATGCGCCATGCTGGCGGCAGCGCCGATGAAAGCCCACGCTGCGCCCGTCGAGGTGCTCCATTACTGGACGTCCGGCGGCGAAGCTAAATCGGCTCAATTGCTCAAGCAGATGCTCGAGCAAAAGGGCGACACGTGGGTGGATTTCGCGATCGCCGGCGGCGGCGGGGGCAACGCGATGACGGCGCTCAAAACGCGCGTGGTGGCGGGCAATCCCCCCGCGGCCGCGCAGATCAAGGGCCCGGCCATTCAGGAATGGGGCGACGAGGGCGTGCTGCTACCGATCGACGACGTGGCCAAGGCCGGCAATTGGGACCACCTGCTGCCGCCCGAAATCGCACGCATCATGAAGTACAAAGGCCAATACGTCGGCGCCCCCGTCAACGTGCATCGCGTGAACTGGCTCTGGATCAACGCCGATGCGCTCAAGAAGGTCAACGCGCAGCCGCCGCAAACCTGGGACGACTTCTTCAAGGTGGCGGATGCCCTGAAGAAAGCGGGCATCACGCCCGTCGCGATCGGCGGTCAGCCGTGGCAGGAAGCGGAGACCTTCGAATCGGTCGCGCTTGGCGTGGGCGGCCCGGACTTCTACAAGAAGGCGTTCGTGCAGCTCGACCAAGCAACGCTCAAAGGCGCGACGATGGTCAAGGCGCTCGAAACGTTCAAGCGCATCCGCGCCTACACCGACGAAGGCCAGGTCGGGCGCGACTGGAACATGGCCACGGCGATGGTCATCAACGGCAAGGCCGCAATGCAATTCATGGGCGATTGGGCGAAGGGCGAATTCACCGTGGCGGGCAAGACGCCCGGCAAGGACTATTTGTGCGTAGCCGCGCCCGGATCGCAAAAGGATTTCACGTTCAACGTCGATAGCTTCGTCTTTTTCAAGGTGAAAACCGCCGGCGTGGAAAAGGGACAAAAGGACATGGCGGGCCTGTTGATGAGCCCGGCCTTCCAAGAAGCGTTCAATTTGAACAAGGGCTCCATTCCCGTTCGGCAGGACGTGAGCCTCGCCAAGTTCGACGATTGCGCGAAGAAATCATCGGCCGACTTCAAGGCGGCGGGCGCATCGGGCGGACTCGTGCCGTCCTGGGCGCACGACATGCTGGTGAGCCCCGCGGTGGAAGGCGCCTTCTATGACGTGCTCGGCAACTACTGGACGAGCAAGGACGAAACCGCGCAGCAAGCGGCGGACAAGCTCGCCGCCGCCGCGAAAACGAACTGACGCGCTCGATTCCGAGAGACGGCGGCGAGACTAGACGTGTTCGCCGCCGTTCGAGCGCTCGCGCATCGCCCGATACTCGCGGCGCACGATGTCCATGAGTTCGGGCACCGACGTCTTGGCGCTGTGCTGCTCGTAGGTGACGCGCCCGCGCTGCATGAGCATGATGCGATCGGCGATGTCGAGCGTTTGCGCGTAGTTGTGCATGATCATGACGATCGACAAGCCGCCCTTTTCCTTGAGCCGCATGATCAGATCGATGATGAGCCCCGCCTCGCGCGCGCCCATCGCGGCGAGCGGCTCGTCGAGCAGCAGAATGCGCGCGTTCGAGTTGACCGCGCGCGCAACCGCGATCGCCTGCCGTTGCCCGCCCGATAGCCGCTCGACGGGCAGCGTGACCGAGGGCACGTGCACCCCGATATCCTCCAGGCATTGCGCGGCGCGCTCGCGCATGGCTCGATGATTCAGAAAGCGGATCGGCCCCGGGTAGACGATCTCGCGGTTCAAGAACATGTTGTGATAGATGCTCAACGAATTCGCGAGGGCGAGATCTTGATACACGCACTCGATCCCAAGCGAGCGGGCATGATCGACCGAACGCAGCAGGGTCTGCTGGCCGTGAATGGCCAGCTCGCCGCTCGTCTGCTGCTGAAAACCCGTCAGGATCTTGATCAGGGTCGATTTGCCCGCGCCGTTGTCGCCGAGGATGCCGAGGATTTCGCCTTCCTCGAGATGCAGCGATACGCCGTCGAGCGCCGTGACGGCCCCGAACCGTTTGACGATATCGCGCGCTTGCAAGGCAAGCGGCGCAACATATTCAGCCATCACGATCTCCCGCGCCGGCCAAGCCGCGCCATATGAATGTTGAAGATCATCGCGGCGAGAATCGCGGCGCCGAGGATGATGTTAAACGTGAAGGCATTGATGCCGATCAGCGTGAAACCGTCGTTCAACATGCCGAGCACGGCCGCGCCGATCAATCCGCCGATGATCGTGCCCGAGCCCCCCGTGAGCGGCGTGCCGCCGATCACGGCGGCCGCCACCGCCAGGAACATGATCTGATTGCCGCCGGCCTGCGGGTCGATCGACGTAATCCGCACGCCTTCGAGGATGCCGGTCAAGCCGGCGAGCACGGCGGCCAGAATGAAGTTGCCGAGCTTGAGCCGGTTGACATGGATGCCCGCCTCGGATGCGCCGAGCGGGTTCGCGCCGCTCGCGACCGTATGCAGGCCCCAGCGCGTGTGCTTGAGCATGCCGTGCATGACGAGCGCGATCGCCACGGCCCAGATGATTTCACTGTAGCCCCACCCACCCATCACCGCCGTGAAGATCGGCCCGCCCGGCGTCGAGACGGGCGTGCCGCGCGAGATCGTCAGCGTGATGCCGTTGATGAGGAACAGCGTGCCGAGCGTGGTCACGAACGACGGCAACCGCAAGAACACCGTCACGGCGCCGTTAACGAAGCCCACCAGGCCCGCGCAGGCGAGCCCGGCCAAAACGGCCAGCCACATGGGGGCGCCGGCGTCGGCCGCGAACGACATCATGAACGGCGCGAAGGCGAACACCATCCCGGCCGACAAGTCGATCTCGCCGCCGATCATCAGCATGATTTCGCCGAATGCGATGATCGCGGCGGGCGCGACGAACTGCGACAGGTTCTGCAGGCTCGCGCTCGTCAGCAAGAAGTCGTGGTTGGCCGTTTCGAAGTACGCGCCCACCAGCAACGCGACCAGCGCAATGCGCCACTCCGCCGACCACGCAAAGCCCCCGAACCTCGCGCGCGAGCGCGAGGATACGACGGTTCGGCTCGTTTCGTTCACGCTATCGCTCATGACTTGATCGGACCGGAGCGCGGCACGATCTGCGCCTTGGTGCTCTTGCCTTCATAGCGGGTGGATGTGTTCAGGTACGGATCGACGGTGGACTTCGTCACGAACTTCAAGCCCGAGTTGATGTCGGCCGGGCCGACGAGACCGCCCGACGCCAGATACGTGAAGGCTTCCACCACAGTATAGAAACCCTGCACGTAGGGCTGCTGATCGATCGTGAAATCGAGGAAACCGTCATGGATCAGCTGGACGGTCGTCGGCAGTAGGTCGAAGCCGCCGCCGTGCACGCCCTTCTCGTTCAACTTCGATTCCTTGATCACTTGCGCGACGCCCTGTGTGCTGCCCGCGTCGACGGCGAACATGCCTTTCACGTCTTGGTGACCGAGGTAGAACGACTTGATTTTCGAAAGCTCTTCGTTGACCGTCGCGCCCGTTGCGATCGTCTGAATCTCGATCTTCTTGCCGGACTTCTTGATCGCATCGGAGGCGCCGTCGAGCCGCGGCTGGATATTCAGCTGCCCGGGGGTCGCAATGAATAGCGCGACGAGGCCGCTATCGACGAGGCTCACGATGCGCTCGCCCATCTGATAGCCCGACTGATACAAATCTTGGCCGATATAGGCTAGCCGGGGATTCGTGCTGCCCCGCGGTGCGTCGGCGTTATACGAAAACACGGGAATGCCGGCGTCGAGCGCCTTTTGAATCGGCCCGTTGAACGCCTTCGGGTCGACGATCGGCACCGCGATCGCATCGGCCTTCGCCGCGATCGCCGCGTTCATGGCGTTGACCATTTCGCCGACGTCCGCGTTGGCCGAGCCGGTCCATTGATAATCCATGTTCATCATCGCGCAGGCATCTTGAATGCCATACTGCGTCGGCACGAAGAACGGATTCGTCGTGACGTGATTGACGAAGACGATCTTCCAGCGCTTGTGTGACGGAAACGGCGCCTCGGCCGCCTGCGCGGGCGATGAAACCATGCCGCCCATCATCGCCAGCGCGGCCCCCAGTCCCGCGCCCTGCAGCAATCCGCGCCGCATGCGGCTGCCTACCTCCCCGTCGGCGCGCCCTTGCTCGTCGTCCCGCGCTTCGTCTCGCTCATTCGTCATCTCATCCTCCGCAGTTGTCGTTGGCTGAATGCTTCTATGCGAAAGGCGCGGACCGTCGATGGCTCGCGCCGGCCATGGCCCCGGCGAGTCCACGCGCGTCTATCAATCGTAGAACGCCGATCGCGCGATGGCCAAATCCATGAACGCAGCCATGCTAGCTCACCGGTCGGACGCCCTTAATACATGAATACCCTTAACTAGTCGGACTATTTAATGACATTGTCAGTCATTTGAAATAAACCGACGAATTCCGGGGCATTCGCGCTCGATCTGGGATATGAGGCGAGACAAGAAGCGTTTCGGCGCTGTCGGCGCACCCACCGGCTATTTATTTCCGTAGGCCGGTTGGCGCGCCTATATAGTAAGTCTATTTATATTTAAATTGGCGCGGGCCTGTGTTCCCGTTGCGGCGGTTTCCATTGTGCCCGCGCGGCGCGGGTCACGCCACGGTTCAATACGTCTCGAGATGCAAGCGTCCTTCGCGCTTGAGCCGCCCCCACAGCGCCGACCAATCGAGGCCGTGGCTTTCCGCGATTTCCTGCAGCGCCTGCAGCACGCCGTCCTCCATGCCGCGCAGCCCGCAGACGTAGATGTACGTCTGCTCGTCCTTGAGCAATCGCGCGACGTCGGCAGCGCGCTCGCGCATCGCGTCCTGCACGTAACGTTTCGGTTGCCCGGGCGTGCGCGAGAACGCCAGATTGGTATCGATGAAATCCTTCGGCAGCTTCGTCAAGGGACCGAAATAAGGCAGCTCTTCCTTGGTGCGCGCGCCGAAGAACAGCATCAGTTTGCCCGTCGCGCCTTCGAGCCGTCGGCGCCGGCGATACTCGGTCATTGCGCGCATCGGCGCCGAGCCGGTTCCGGTGCAAATCATCAGCAAATGCGAGTTCGGATGGTTCGGCATCAGGAACGTGCTGCCGAACGGGCCGATCACCGTCACCGTGTCGCCCTTCTTCAAATCGCACAGATAGTTCGAGCAGACGCCCTCGGCGAGATTGCCGTCGTGATCGCGCGTCACGCGTTTGACCGTCAACGACAGATTGTTGTAACCGGGGCGTTCGCCGTTGCGCGGGCTCGCAATGGAATATTGACGGGCGTGATGCGGCTTGCCGTCCGCGGTCGTGCCGGGCGCAAGGATGCCGATCGACTGGCCTTCGAGCACGGGAAACGGCATGGCGCCGAAGTCGAGCACGATGTGGTGCACGTCGTTGTCGCTCGCTTCGTCCGTCAGCCCGTAGTTGCCCACGACGGTGGCCGTCACGGGCGCCTTGTGGGCATACAGATTCACGTACGGCTTGGCCGCCGACCATGGCGGCACCTGCGCGCCGCGCACCAACGATTGGGGATCCGTTTCACGTTCGACCGCGGCGCGCGGCGCATCGAGCACCACGGCGGCATCGGTTTCGAGCGTGCCCGCAGCGGCAGCGATATCGCCGATCGGTTTCTGCGCGGGCAGTTCGTCCCATCGAAACTGCTCGTCGATGCTATACGCTTCGAGCTTGAGCACCGTGCGCCAATTGTCGATCGCCCCCGTTGGACACGGCGACACGCATGCCCTGCAGCCGTTGCACACGTCGGCCTTCACGACGTAGTTGTTCTCGTCGTGCGTGATCGCGTCGATCGGACACGTCTCTTCGCAGGTGTTGCAGCGAATGCAGATCTCGGGGTCGATCAAGTGCTGCTCGAGCACTTCGATGGGAGGGAGAGGCATGTTCATGATTCCGGGCTCCGCGCACCGGGCGACCCTTTTCGAGCGATCGACCCGGAGCGGATAAGCAGCGTCGTTCAGAGGTTCGTGTCGTACAAGGGCCGGTCAGTCGAACCGCACATACTCGAAATCGATCGGCTGGCGGTTGATGCCCATTGCCGGCGGCGCGATCCAATTGGCGAACTTGCCCGGCTCGGCCACGCGCCCCATCAGCGAGGCCACGTACGCGCGATCCTCGGCGCTGGGCAGCCACTTCGCTTCGTTCGCGGCCCACTGCGTCTCCGACAGCAGGCTGCCGTCCGGCGAAACGAACACGTTCGCGAACGTGCCGATCTGGCGGTTGAACGCTTTGTGCGGCACCGTCAGCCGAAAATCGATGCCGGCTTTCTCGAGCACCTTGTTCCAACGGTTCACGCCCGCGACCGAATCCTTGATGTAGTCGTCGCGCAGCACCTCGTTCATGGCGTTGAGCATGGGCACCTCGCGTTCGACGAGCTTGCCGTCCTGCACGTCGAGCAGCTTGTAGCTTTGTCCCGTGAGGCGATGGTCGTCGTCGCGCTTCGATTCCTCGTAGCGGCCCTTCAAGCCCGAGTTGTAGAACGTTGCCGCGTTGGAGGACTGATCGGCGCCGAACAGATCGATCGTCACCGAGTAATGGAAGTTCAAGTAGCGCTGGATCGTCGGCAGATCGATCACCCCGGCCGCCCGTAGCTTGGCCGCATCGTCGGTCTTCAATTCGTTCATCGCTTGGGCCGTGCGCTGCACGACGCGAGAAACGCCCGATTCGCCGACGAACATGTGATGCGCTTCCTCCGTCAGCATGAACTTCGTCGTGCGCGCCAGCGGATCGAAGCCCGATTCGGCCAGCGCCGACAGTTGGAACTTGCCGTCGCGGTCAGTGAAGTACGTGAACATGAAGAACGACAGCCAGTCGGGCGTGCGCTCGTTGAACGCGCCGAGAATACGTGGGTTGTCGTCGTCGCCCGAGCGGCGCTCCAGCAGCGCCTCCGCCTCCTCGCGCCCGTCGCGGCCGAAGTAGCGGTGCAGCAGATAGACCATCGCCCATAAATGGCGGCCTTCCTCGACGTTTACTTGAAACAGGTTGCGCAAGTCGTACATCGACGGGGCCGTGAGGCCCAAGTGGCGCTGCTGCTCGACCGACGCCGGCTCGGTGTCGCCCTGCGTCACGATGATGCGACGCAAGTTGGCGCGGTGCTCGCCCGGCACGTCCTGCCATGCCGCTTCGCCCTTGTGCTCGCCGAAATGGATCTTGCGATCGGCCTCCCCCGGCGAGAGGAAGATGCCCCAACGGTAGTCGGGCATCTTCACGTGATCGAAATGCGCCCAGCCGCCCGGATCGACGCTGACCGCCGTGCGCAGGTAGACATCGTAGCCGTGCGAGCCGTCCGGGCCCATGTCGCCCCACCACGACAGGAAGTTGGGCTGCCACTGTTCGAGCGCGCGCTGCAGCGTGCGGTCGTCGGCCAAGTTGACGTTGTTGGGGATCTTCTCGCTGTAATTGATCGTGGACATGATTGAGCGGTTCCTCGTGCGAAGTCGTGATGGGTCGTGCGGTCAGACGCGGGCAATGTCGAACTGCGCTTTGCTGCCCTTCCCGTACACCTTGAGCGCGCCCTTCTCGCCCACAGCGTTCGGCCGATTGAAAATCCAGTTCTGCCAGGCGGTCAGCCGCCCGAAAATGCGCGTTTCCATCGTCTCGGGTCCATTGAAACGCAGGTTCGCTTCAAGCCCTGTCAACGCGTCGGGCGACATCGCCGCGCGCTCTTCCAGCGCGATGCGAATCTCGTCGGCCCAGTCGATGTCGTCGGGCGCGGCGGTGACCAAACCAAGGCGTTCGGCTTCGATCGCCCGCACGGCCACGCCGATGCGCTCGCGCGCCGCCGCGATCGGTTCGGACTCCTCATAAAATCGACGTGCAATGCGCGATTGGTGCGTCACCATCGGATACAGCCCGAAGTTGACTTCCGAGAGCGTGATGGCCGGCTCTTCCTCTTCGTTCGACGGCAAGGCGGCCATATAGGTGCGGTCCGCCGCGAACGCCAATTCGGCGAAGGTGCCCGCGAAGCATGAACCGGGCTCGATCAGCGCGAACAGCGAGCGCGACGAAACGTCGATCCGCGCCAGCGTGCGGCGCAGCATGCCGATCGTCTCGCGCACGAACCAATGATCGCGATGCTCGAGCAGCGTGGCGTCCGCCGCGAGGACCGCCGATGCATCGCCGGCCGTCTTGAAGACCCACGTGCCGATATCGAGCTCGTTCGTGCGCATGGACAGGATGGCATCGTCGAGTTCGCGCGCGAACCGCAGCGGCCACCACGTCGCGCCCGCGGCGACGATCGAGTCGATCGTCTTCGGCTGCGCACCGTGCGGCGCTTTGACGAGGAACGTCGCCGTGCGTTTCGCGCGATCGATGGCGACTTCCACGGTCTCGTATTCGAGGCCGTCTTCACGGTCCGTGCGTTCGATGCGCGGCAGCGCGACGCCCTTCGCGTCCGACGGACGATCGCTTTGCGCGGCGAGTTCCAACGCACGCGCCTGCACGGCTTGATCGAACTGATTCGGCTTGACGACTTCGTCCACGAGGCGCCATTGCTTCGCGCGCTCGCCGCGCACGCCTTCGACGACCGTGCAAAAGATGTCGGCGCGATCGTGACGAACCTTGCGCTTGTCGGTCAGCCGCGTGAGGCCGCCCGTGCCCGGCAGCACCCCGAGCAACGGCACTTCGGGCAGCGAGACCGACGACGAGCGATCATCGACGAGCAGGATCTCGTCGCAGGCCAATGCGAGTTCATAGCCCCCGCCGGCGCACGCCCCGTTGACCGCCGCGATGAATTTGAGCCCCGAATGGCGCGACGAATCCTCGATGCCGTTGCGCGTCTCGTTCGTGAACTTGCAGAAGTTGACTTTCCAGGCGTGCGTCGACAGGCCCAGCATGAAGATGTTCGCCCCGGAGCAGAACACCCGGTCCTTCATGCTCGTGACGACGACCGTTTTGACTTCCGGATGCTCGAAGCGAATGCGCTGCAATGCATCGTGCAGTTCGACGTCGACGCCCAGATCGTACGAATTGAGCTTGAGCTTGTAGCCGTCGCGAATGCCGCCGTCTTCCGCGATGTCGATGCCGAGCGTCGCGATCGGGCCGTTGAACGCCAATTTCCAGTGCTTGTATTGCGAGGGATCGGTGCGGTAATCGACGCGCACTGCCGTTTGCGGGGTAAGCATGCCTTTCTCCTAATGAGCTGCATCGTTTCGCTGAACGATAGTGCATCATCAAGAGCGTGTAAAGCACTTTAGTGCATGTTTATGCGCACCCGAGGGTAAACGCGAGCGGCAGCCGGTTCACTGGCGCCGACCGCCGCCATTCGCCCCGCCTCACTCCATTTCCGCGCCCAGCCGCGCCGCGATGCGGTCGCGCAGTTGCAGGTAAGCGTCGGCCAGCGTCCTGTCGCTTGTGTCGAACGTCATGTCGGCTCGCCCGTAAAGTTCGCCGCGCCCGGCCAGAATGCGCTTCAGATCGTCCATCGCCTCGCGATTGCCCGACATCGGCCGCAGGTCGCCTTGCGCGACGACGCGGCGCATGTGTTCCTCGGGCGTCGCCTGCAGCCAAACGGTGAAGCAATGCGTCAGCAGCATGCTGAACGTCGAGGGTTCCGATACGAGGCCGCCCGGCGATGCGATGACGGCCCGCGGATGCTCGGCGATCACCGCTTCCAGCGCCCGGTGCTCGTAGCGCCGGTAGGCGCTGGCCCCATACAGCGAATGAATCTCAGAGGGCGGGCAGCCCGCCAATTGCTCGATCACGCGGTTCAGCTCGACGAACGGCACTTTGAGCTCTTGCGCCAGCATGCGTCCGAGCGTCGATTTGCCCGCGCCGCGCAGGCCGATCAACGCGATGCGTTCGCGGCGATGCGGATCGGCGGGCGCCAGCTCGAACAGTTCGGCCAACGCGGCCCGCGCGCGCTGCAGCGCCGGCTGATCGCGCCCCTGCAGCAGCTCGCGGATCAGCATCCATTCGCTCGAGGACGTCGTGACGTCGCCGATGATTTCCGCCAGCGGACAGTTGAGCGTCGCGGCGATCTGCCGGAGCACCTGAACAGAGGGATTGCCCATGCCCGATTCGAGATTCGCGAGGTGCCGCTCGGAGAGCCCCGTTTCCGCGGCCAACGCCTTGCGCGTCATGCCGCGACGCGCGCGCAGGAGGCGCACACGCTCGCCCATCGCCGCGATAAAGGGGTCGCGCTCGACGCGCTCGTGCTCGCTTTGCTCGGCTTCCGCCTCGCTGGCCCCACGCGCGGCCTCCTTTCCTTCGGCCATGACAGTGTAATTTTGCTTCATGTTTTGTCCATCGTTTTTCGTCATACACGCACTATAGTGCTTGACACATCGATTCGATACCGCTAATTTTCGCGGAAACGGTGGAGTGCGGCAAACGGTAGCGCAAGCCGCGAGATTCGATCGGCGACAAGAGCTGCACTAACGTGCAGGCTCGTCGATCGGCATGGATAGGAGACGAAGATGTCACCCGACGAATTCGAACGCCTCATCTCCGGGGTGACCGAGCAACTAGCCGGACGAGCGCTGGACGACGCACTCGAGCGCTGGCTCAACGCGAATTGGCCTGCCGGCAGCCCTACGTTCGAGGCGCTGGCGCACGCGTGCCATACCGGCGTGGAAGAAGGATGGCTGTGCAACCGCGAGGCCGGCGGCATTCGCTATGGCCGCATCGTCAAGCCGACGCCGCGCACGCACGACTTTTCCGTCGACGTAGTGTGCATGGAGGATGTGGCCGGTCCGCACCACGTTCATCCCAACGGGGAGATCGATCTGATCATGCCCGTTTCCGCGGCGGCCACGTTCGACGGCCGGCCCGCCGGCTGGTGCGTGTACGGCCCGGGCAGCGCCCACCGCCCCACGGTCGAGCACGGCCAAGCGCTCGTCCTTTATCTGCTTCCGCAAGGCGCGATCGATTTCACGCGCCCCTGATCGCCCTAGCGCCTCATTAGGAAATGTCATGACAGAACGACTGCAGAACTACGTCCACGGCCGATGGATCGCCGGCGGCGGCCCCGGCTCCATCCTGCGCGATCCCATTACGGGCGAGGCGCTCGTGAGCGTATCGAGCGAGGGACTCGATCTGGACGAGGCGTTCCGCTTCGCACGCGAAGCCGGCGGTACGCAACTTCGTTCGCAGTCCTATGCGATGCGCGCGGCGATGCTGGGCGAGATCGCCAAGCTTTTGCAGGCCAACCGCGAGGCGTACTACGCTATTGCATTGACCAACTCAGGCACGACGCGCAACGACTCGGCCGTCGATATCGACGGCGGTATCTACACGCTCTCTTGGTTCGCCAAGAACGGCGCATCGATGGGCGAGGCTTTCGCGCTGCGCGATGGCGCGGATACGCCGTTGTCGAAAGATCAATCGTTCCGCGTTCGCCATGTGTGGACCCCGACGCGCGGCGTTGCGCTGCTGATCAACGCATTCAATTTCCCTTCATGGGGACTATGGGAGAAGGCCGCGCCCGCCCTCTTGTCGGGCGTCCCCGTCATCGTCAAGCCGGCCACCGCCACCGCTTGGCTGACGCACCGGATGGTCGCGGACGTCGTCGAGGCCGGCATCTTACCGGCAGGCGCGCTCTCCATCGTATGCGGAAGCGCCGCGGGCTTGCTCGATCGCATCGACGCCTTCGACGTCGTCTCGTTTACGGGTTCCGCCGAAACGGCGGCGGCGCTGCGCGCGCATGCAGCGTTCGTTCAGCGGGGGGCGCGGCTCAACGTGGAAGCGGACAGCCTCAATAGCGCGATCCTCTGCGCCGATGCCGCGCCCGGCACCGAAGCGTTCGATCTCTTCGTCAAGGAGGTCGTGCGCGAAATGACCGTGAAGTCCGGGCAGAAATGCACGGCGATTCGCCGCGCGTTCGTGCCGCAAGCATGGCTTGGCGAGCTCGTTCAAGCGCTGACGGCGAAGCTCGCCAAGATCAGCGTCGGCAACCCGCGCAACGAATCGGTCCGCATGGGCGCGCTCGTGAGCCGCGCGCAACTCGACAGCGTCAAGGCCGGAATCGCTGCACTGTCGCAGGAAGGCCGCCTCGTGTTCGACGGCGCGCAGACGCCGCTCGTCGATGCCGACCCCGACGTGTCGGCCTGCCTCGCGCCGCACCTATTCGTCGTCGACGACCCCGACCGCGCCACGCGCATGCATGACATCGAAGTCTTTGGCCCTGTCGCCACGCTTGCCCCGTACCGCGTGCGGACCGAAAGCTTGCCCGAAGCGCACGCGGTTCAATTGGCGCGACGCGGACAAGGCTCGCTCGTCGCCTCGGTCTACGCGAACGACGACGCGCGCGTGGCCCGCATTGCGCTCGAGCTCGCCGACATGCATGGCCGAGTTCACTGCATCACGCCCGCCGTGCGCGAAAGCCAAACCGGGCACGGCAACGTCATGCCGATGTCGCTGCATGGCGGGCCCGGGCGGGCGGGCGGCGGCGTCGAACTGGGCGGACTGAGGGCGCTCGAGTTCTACCATCGCCGCGCCGCGATTCAAGCTTCGTCGCTGGCCATCGAAAGCATGACGAACGTGGCCGATTCAAGGCCATAGCGACGCGCGCGGACGAAACGACATCGGCAAGCATGCGGGACGCTTGGTGCGAGCAAAACCGGCGAGGCGCCGCCTTGCCGAGGTGACAACGGGCTTGCCCGAGACTAGGACGGAGACGAAGCATTCATGGATACGCGCACCACACTGACGGCCGAGCCGGCGCCTGGTTTCATCGCGCCGCCCGCGCAACTGAACTTCGCGTCGCACGTTTTCGACTTGAATCGAGCGAGAGCGGCCAAGCCGGCCTACGTCGACGATTACGGCGTGACGACATTCGCGGACCTCGAAACGCGTGCGCGTCGGTTCGCGTCGGCGTTGCGCGCTCAAGGCATCCATGCAGAAGAGCGCATTTTGCTCGCCATGCACGATAGCGCCGATCTGCCCGTCTGCTTTCTCGGCGCGCTGTTCTCGGGCGTCGTGCCCGTCGTCGTCAATACGCTGCTGACCGCGCCCGACTATGCCTATATGCTCGCGCATAGCCGCGCCCGCGCCGTCGTCGCCTCCGCTCCGCTCGTGCCGGCATTCATCGAGGCGCTCGCCCAAGCGCAACTCGATCCCTGCTTACTGATCGTGTCGTACGCGGCCGAAGCCGACGCGCCCACCATGGGGCACGCTCATCTACAAGCGCTGATCGACGAAGCCGGTCCGTGCGCCCGGGGCGCGAGCACGAACGCCGACGATATCGCGTTCTGGCTGTACTCGTCGGGCTCCACGGGAAAGCCTAAGGGCACGGTGCATACGCATGCGAATCTCTATTGGACCGCCGAGATGTACGGCAAGCCGATTCTCGGCATTCGCGAAGACGACGTCGTGTTTTCCGCGGCCAAGCTCTTCTTCGCCTACGGGCTGGGCAACGCGTTGACGTTCCCGCTGTCGGTGGGCGCCACGACGGTGCTGATGGCGGAGCGCGCGACGCCCCAGGCTGTCTTCGACCGGCTCGTCAAGCACCGGCCGACGATCTTCTACGGCGTGCCGACGCTCTACGCGAACATGATGAGCGCGCCCACGCTTCCGCCGGCGGCCGACGTTGGGCTGCGCGTGTGCACGTCGGCCGGGGAAGCGCTGCCGCGCGATGTGGGCGAGCGCTTCACGGCGCATTTCGGCTGTGAGATTCTCGACGGACTCGGCTCGACCGAAATGCTCCATATCTTTTTGTCCAATCGCGCCGGCGACGTTCACTACGGCACCACCGGTACGCCCGTGCCTGGGTACGAAGTCGAGCTGCGCGACGAGAACGGGCGGCCCGTGCCCGAGGGCGAGGTCGGCGATCTCTACATCAAAGGCCCCAGCGCGGCGCTCATGTATTGGACCAACCGCGAAAAATCGCGCGCGACGTTCCTCGGCGAGTGGGTCAAGAGCGGAGACAAGTATCGCAAGCTGGCCAACGGCTGTTACGCGTATGCGGGGCGCAGCGACGACATGCTCAAAGTGAGCGGACAATATGTGTCGCCGATCGAGGTGGAGATGGCGCTGATGGAGCATGATGCGGTGCTCGAGGCCGCGGTCATCGGCGTCGAACACGATGGGCTCGTCAAGACCTGTGCGTTCGTTGTGCTCAAACCGGGCCGGTATGCCGACGATACGTTGGGGCAGGAGATGAAGACGTTCGTGAAACAGCGGCTTGCGCCGCATAAGTACCCGCGCGAGATCATCTTTGTCGACGATCTGCCGAAGACGGCCACCGGAAAGATCCAACGCTTCAAACTTCGCGAACGATCGCAACAGCCGATTCAACCGTAATACCTGATGAATACGACCGCCCCTACAGGAATGACCGAAGACGTTCGATTCGCACAGCTGCCGGCCAACGCACGGCGCGGCGCGCTGACGATCGAGTATCAATGGATCGACGCCGCTGATCCCGATGCGCCCATCGTCCTGTTTCTGCATGAAGGGCTGGGCTCCATCGCGATGTGGCGAGATTGGCCGCGGCAGCTGTGCGACCGGCTCGGCATGCGCGGCCTCGTCTACTCTCGGCCGGGGTACGGTCGGTCCACGCCGCGTGCGCACGACGAGAAATGGCCCGTCGATTTCATGTCGCATCAAGCCTGCGATGTCTTGCCCGCCCTACTCGATGCGCTCGGCATCGGCGACGAGGCGCGCGCGCGCATGTGGCTCGTGGGGCACAGCGACGGTGGATCGATCGCGCTCTTGTATGCCGCCGCGTTTCCTACGCGGCTGCGCGCGGCCGTTGTGATCGCACCGCATGTTTTCGTGGAAGACATCAGCGTGCAAAGCATCGCCGAAGCGAAGCTCGCGTACGAGCAAACGGACCTGCGCAAGAAGCTCGGCCGCTATCACGCCGACGTCGATTCCGCGTTCCACGGGTGGAACGACATTTGGTTGGACCCTGCGTTCCGGGCTTGGAACATCGTCGACCGCTTGGGGACGATCGAGCGGCCGCTCTTCGCTGTCCAGGCCATGGACGATCACTACGGCACGATGGCGCAGATCGAAGCCATCGAAGCGGCGCTGCCCGGCACGCAGTTGTGCAAGCTACCCCAGGGCGGACACTCGCCGCATCGCGATGCCGCGCAGGCCTTGAATGACGCCGTGGCGGCTTTCGTGAATCGCGTGCGCGGCTAGTGTCGCTACACGGCTCGAACGCCGTCGGTCGCAATGGGGCGATAGTCGCTGGCCGTTATCGGCCTGAAGATGTGCCCTATTCGAGCGTCAACCGCGCAGCTCTTCCACGGGCGATCGGCCGAACTCACGCTGGTACGCGCGGGAAAACGCCTCCGCGCTGGAAAAACCCACACGCCGCGCGACCGCTTTTACTTTGGCATTGCCCCGCCGCAACTCGCGCTG
>DATJJH010000153.1:0-4890 GCA_035492395.1 Trinickia sp.
GCCGGTCGCGCGTGCGTATCATCTTTGCGAAGACCCGGCCGTCATCGGCAGCATGTTCTATGTGATGAGCTTCGAAGCGGGGCGAATCTTTTGGAATCCGGCGCTGCCCGAGGTCGCCGCTCGCGATCGCGAACCCATCTACGACGCCTTGCTGAGCACGATGGCGGCGCTGCACGATGTCGACGTGGACGAAGTGGGGTTGTCCGACTACGGCCGGCCCGGCAATTATTTCGCTCGCCAGATCGACGTGTGGACGCGCCAGTATCGCGCCGCGCAGACGGAAGAATTGAAGGCGATGGACGCCTTGATCGATTGGCTGCCGTCGCGCTGCCCGGAGCAGAGCGGAAAACCCTCGCTCGTTCACGGCGATTTTCGTATCGACAATCTGATCTTCATGCCGGATGCGCCACGGGTGCGCGCCGTGCTCGACTGGGAATTGTCGACACTGGGCAATCCGCTCGCGGACCTCGCGTATTTCTGCATGTGTTTGCGGCTTCCGCCCAGCGGCCATATCGTGGGCCTCGATGGGCTGGACCGGCGCTCGCTCGGGTTGCCCGACGAGGCGGCCATCGTCGAACGTTATTGCGCGCTGCGCGGCATTCCGGCGATCGAGCACTGGAACTTCTATCTGGCTTTTAGTTTTTTTCGGCTGGCCGCTATCGCCCAGGGCGTCAAGAAACGCGCGCTGAGCGGGAACGCGTCGAACGCGAGCGCGGAACAAGTGGGCAGCATGGCCGGCGCGCTGGCAAGCATGGGTGTCGCGTTGATTTGAATGTCGGCGGGCACTTCTAATGAAATCGATGGAGATCGCGATGGACTTCGCATATAGCCCGAAGGTCGAGACATTGCGTGCGCGGGTGCGCGCGTTCATGGACACGCACATCGTGCCGCGCATTCGCCAATGGAACGAGGAGGTGGCTGCCGGGCAATATCCGGTATCGTTCATGGAAGCGTTGAAAGAACGCGCGCGCGCAGAGGGATTGTGGAACCTCTTTCTGCCGCATCTTCGCGACGACGAACCCGGCACGCGTTTGACGAATTTGGAGTACGCGCCGCTTGCCGAAATCATGGGCCGCGTGGCTTGGGCGCCGGAAGTGTTCAACTGCAATGCGCCGGACACGGGCAACATGGAGCTGCTCCATATGTTCGCCACACCCGACCAGCGCAAGCAGTGGCTCGACCCGCTGCTCGACGGCGCGATTCGCTCGGCGTTTGCGATGACCGAGCCGGCCGTGGCCTCGTCGGACGCCACGAACATCACGACGTCGATTCGCGGGGACGGCGACGACTACGTCATCGACGGCCGAAAGTGGTTCATCACGAACGCGGCGCATCCGAACTGCAAGCTCTTCATCGTGATGGGCAAGACCGACCCGCAGGCGCCGAGCCATCGTCAGCAAAGCATGATTCTCGTGCCGCGCGACACGCCGGGCGTCAGGGTTGTCCGCAACATCACGGTCGTCAATCATGTCGCGCCGGAAGGACACTGCGAAATCGAATTCAAAGGCGTACGGGTGCCGCGTGCGAACCTGCTGGGCGAAGAGGGCAGTGGCTTCGCGCTGGCGCAGGCGCGGCTCGGGCCCGGGCGTATTCATCACTGCATGCGTTCGATCGGCGCGGCCGAGCTGGCGCTCGAGCTGATGGTCGAGCGTGCGCAGGCGCGCACGGCATTCGGCAAGAAGCTGCATGAGCACGGCACGATGGGCGAGTGGATCGCCAAGTCCCGCATCGAGATCGACCAGGCTCGGCTGTTGGTGCTGAAGACGGCATGGATGATCGACAACGTGGGGGCGAAGGCGGCGCGCAAGGAGATCTCGATGATCAAGGCGCTCGTGCCGAGCGTGCATACGGCCGTGTGCGACCGGGCCATGCAAGCGTTCGGCGCCATGGGGTTGAGCCCGGATACGCCGCTGGCCGATCATTGGACGTGGGGGCGTGCGCTGAGATTCGCGGACGGCCCGGACGAGGTTCACTTGCAGAGCATTGCGCGCATGGAGATCGGCGCGCGGCGTTACGAGCCCGGCGTCGACAGTCCGTACCTGACGCCGCCGGTCGACGATTGAACGCTCGTGCGGCGAATTGGAATCATTCGCCGATCCACGACCCGCGCAAGTCGCTGTCATACAGCAGTTGCAGCAGCGTGCCGGCTGGACGACTGAGCCGCTTGGAGGCAAGCGCGATGAATTCGACGTCGGGTAGCGCGGGCAGACTCGCGGCGTTGACGGGCTGAGCGAGCCCGCGTGCCGAGAGGTACTGCGCGCGCACCGTAATGCCGAGACCGCCGCGCGCCGCGGCGATGCAGCCCGAATGACTGCTGCTCGTGCAGACTACCTGCCAGCGGAAATCGGTTTGCGCGAGCGTATCGAGCACGACGGCCCGCGTCACGCTGGGTTCCGCGACGAGAATCAGCGGCAGCGGCTGATCGAGATCCACTTGCGTGCCGGGGCGCGCGAGCCATTCGAGCCGCCCGGTAAATAGCGGCACGCCGCGCTTGTCGCCTAGCCGGCGCTTGCCGACCAGCAGATCGATCGACCCGGCATCGAGCAATTCGTAAAGCCTGCCTGTCATGCCGATCGTAATCTCCAGTTCGACATCGGGGTGAGCGTTGCGGAACGCCGCCAAGACCGTCGGCAAGGGGCCCAGCGCGATATCGTCGGACGAGCCAAGCCGCACGCGCCCTTTCAGCCGTGGCCCGCGAAACTGAGATTCCGCGCGGTTGATGGCTTGCAGGATCACGCCCGCATGCGCAAGCATCGCCTCGCCATCGGCCGTCATCGCCAGCGAGTGCGTATCGCGCACCAAAAGCCGGCGCCCCACGGCCTGCTCGAGGCGACGGATATGTTCGCTGACGCTCGATTGAGTCAAGCCCAGCCGCAAAGCGGCTTGCGTGAAACTGCGGCACGCCGAGACGGTGAGGAATGTGTTTAACCAGATGGGATTGAGCATGGCGCATTGTTATCGGCAATGCCGATAACAGTCAATGCCGCCAGTGGGGTTCTCGATTGGAACCGATTTCAATATGATGGCGATGTCAGGTTTTAGACTAATGCGCCAGGCGTTCTCGCGCGGCGCATTCAAGCGCTTCGGATGAACAAGAACCCCACCCATACGGCATTGTTGTGGATCGTCGCTGCAGGCTTTTTCATGCAGGCGCTCGATACGACGATCGTCAATACCGCGCTGCCTTCCATGGCGCATAGCCTCGGCGTGAAGCCGTTGGCGATGCAGTCGGCCATCGTCGCCTATACGCTGACGATGGCCATGCTGACGCCGGCCTCCGGTTGGCTGGCCGATCGCTTCGGCACGCGCCGCGTGTACTTTTCCGCGATTCTGATTTTTGTGCTCGGTTCGTTGTGCTGCGCAAGCGCGCATACGCTCGGGCAACTCGTGATCGCACGGGTGCTGCAGGGCGTGGGCGGATCGATGCTGCTGCCGATCGGGCGGCTTGCCGTGCTGCGCACGGTGCGCGGAGAGCAATATGTCTCGGCGCTCGCCATGATTTCGATTGCGGGGCAGGTTGGGCCGATCGTCGGGCCGACGCTCGGCGGCTGGTTCGTCGAGGCCGCTACGTGGCACTGGATCTTCCTCATCAACGTGCCGATCGGCTTGGTCGGGGTGGTGGCGGTGCACCGTTATTTGCCGCGCGAGACCGAGTCGTCGGCGCCGCCGTTCGACTTGGCGGGCTGCGCGCTGCTTTCGTTGTGCATGCTTGCGTTTTCCCTGGCGGTGGATGTGCCGTTCGAATCGCATCGGGTTGGTTGGTCGAGCGGTTTGTTCTTGCTTGGGTTCGTCTCGATGCTGGCTTACGTGCCGTATGCTCGGCGACGTCGTAACCCGTTGTTCAAATTGTCGCTATTCGGTGAGCCGAATTTCAGTGTTGGTTTGATCGGTAATCTCGTGTGCAGGATCGGCTCGAGCGCCGTGCCGTTTCTCGTTCCGCTGCTGATGCAGCTCGAGTTGGGCTACACGCCGCTGCAGTCGGGGCTGATGATGTTGCCCGCGGCGTTGGCAGGCACGGTGGCGAAGCGCTGGATCGCGCCGTTGATTCGACGCTACGGGTACGACATGTTTTTGTTGGTCAACACGCTGGTGGTGGGCGGATCGATCGTGGGGTTCGCGCTGATTACTCGCGATACACCGCTCGTTGTCGAGGCCGTCATTCTTGCGATTTTCGGCGCGGCGAATTCGATGCAGTTCGCGGCGATGAACAGCGTCACGCTCAAGGGGTTGTCGCATGAGGACGCCGGGGGTGGGAATAGTCTGTTCTCGATGGTGCAGATGCTGGCGATGGGACTGGGCGTGTCGATCGGCGGGGCGCTCGTTCAGCTGTTTTCGGAACAGTCGTCGGCGACGACGATGGGGTTTCGGATGGCCTTCGTCTGCGTGGGTGTGATCACGCTGGGGTCTGCGTTGGTTTTTCGACAGATCAAGGAGACGGCGGTCGTGGCGCCGCAGGGGACGGTGTGAGGGGCGTCCTGGAAAGCGATCGGAGCGATCCGGCCGTCCGGGCCGGACCCTCGGGAGAGACGGTTCCGCCTTCGTGAAACGTTTGTCGACTGACGGCAAGGCGATCGTTACTGGTTAAACCCCGCCTGGCGCAGCGCCTCCTCAGCGGCCTCATGGTCTTGAGCCGATGTTCCGCCGGAAACACCAATGCCGCCGACCAGTCGCCCTTCATGGAAGATCGGTACGCCCCCGCCGACCGGCGTCAGCCGCGGATGGTGCGCCAGTGGCGCAACGGCAGGCTCGGCCATGTACTGATTCCATTGGTGCGTGGCCATGCCGAATGATGCGGCGGTCCATGCCTTGTCGATGGCGACGTCGACAGTGAGGAACGGGGCGGAATCCGAGCGTTCGAACGCGCGCAGGTGACCGCCTGCATCGGTGATG
>DATJJH010000154.1:0-35573 GCA_035492395.1 Trinickia sp.
AGGCGCGCGCTTCACGCGAGCGAACCCATCATGAAAAACGTCCTGAGCATTCAACCGCACGTCGTGTTCGGCCATGCGGGCAACAGTGCCGCCGTCTTTCCGATGCAGCGGCTGGGCATCAACGTCTGGCCGCTCGACACGATGCAGTTCTCCAATCACATGCAATACGGCCATTGGGCCGGCAGCGCGATCGATGCCCCGCAGATGGCGGAGCTCGTCGAGGGGATCGGCGCGATCGGCATGCTCCGGCGCTGCGACGCCGTCATGTCGGGCTATCTGGGCTCGAAGGCGCAAGCGCAAGCAATCATCGACATCGTGCGCACCGTCAAGGCGACAAACCCCGAAGCGTGGCATTTTTGCACGCCGGTCATCGGTGCGGGCGCCGGCGCAAGCGTGGACGAATATCTGCTGGAAACGATGCCATCGATCGCCGACGCGCTGTTTCCGACGCACGACGCGCTGCAAAAGCTCGCCGGCCGAACGATCGAAAACGTCGAGGACGCCGTGTCGGCATGCCGCGAAATCATTCGTCGCGGTCCTCAGATCGTGCTCGTCAAGCAGTTGATCGACCGCAACAGCCCGGCCGACCGCGTCAATCTACTCATGGTCACCGAGCGCGAAGCGTGGATGACGCAGCACCCGCGCTATCCGTTCGCACGCCAGCCCGTCGGGGTGGGCGAGCTGACGAGCGCGACGTTCGCGGCGCGCCGCTTGAGCGGCGACTCGCTGCGCACCGCGCTCGAGCACGCCGTCTCGGCCGTGCATGCGGTGCTGAAGGCCACCTACGGCGCGGGCCGCTACGAACTGGAGCTCGTGGCCGCGCAAGACGACATCGCCAAGCCGCGCGAGTGGCTCGGCGCCTGGTCGATCGACAACCGGCTATAGGCCGATTCCCCGCGCACCCCGCCCCGCTCCGCCGGATCAATCGAGCTTGAACTGCCCGACGGCGGTGGCGAGCTTGACCGCTTGCGTCTGCAGCGCCGCGGCCGCGGCCGCCGACTGCTCGACGAGCGCCGCGTTCTGCTGAACCATCTCGTCCAGTTGAGACACGGCCCGATTCACTTCCTGAATACCGCGCGTTTGTTCGTCCGCGGCATGCGTGATCTCGGACATGATCGTCGTGACGCTCGACACGTTCGACACGATTTCCGTCATCGTGTCCCCGGCGCGCCGCACTTGGCTCGCGCCCGAGGCCACGCTGTCGATCGTCGATTCGATCAGCGCTTTGATTTCCTTGGCCGCCTGGGCGCTGCGCTGCGCGAGGCTGCGCACCTCGCCGGCCACGACCGCGAAGCCGCGGCCCTGCTCGCCGGCTCGCGCGGCTTCGACCGCCGCGTTCAGCGCGAGAATGTTGGTCTGGAACGCAATGCCGTCGATGACGCCGGTAATGTCGCCGACCTTGCCCGAGGCCGACTCGATCGTTCCCATCGTCGTCACGACTTCCGATACGACTTGCCCGCCGCGCGAGGCGACGCTCGAGGCCGACGCGGCCATATCGTTGGCCTGGCGAGCCGAACTCGCCGATTGCGTGACGGTCGAGGTGATCTCCTCCATCGATGCGGCCGTTTCCTGCAGGCTCGCGGCCGCCGATTCAGTGCGGCCCGAGAGGTCGTGGTTGCCCGCGGCGATCTCGTCGGCCGCCGTGCGTACCGACCCGCTCGTGTCGCGAATCTGCCGCATGACGTCGCGCAGCTTGTCGACGAACGCGTTGAACGCACGCGCGATTTGCGCGACTTCGTCGCGGCCGTCCGCCGGCAGGCGACGGGTCAGATCGCCCGTACCCGAGCCGATCGCCTCCATGGCGTCGCGCACGAGCGACAAACGACGGAATGCTTGCGCGGTGACGGCCGAGACGATGACCGCGGCGAGCAGGACGATGATGACGAGCACGATCGCCGAGGTCGTCAAGAAGGAACGGATGCCGGCCTTCGCTTCGCCTTCGTCGAGCGCGACGACGACGGTCCAATCGGTGCCCGGAACGTTCGCGCCGCGCAGCAGAACGGGATGGTCGTCGGCCGTCGTGTCGAGCGGTCGATCGGCGCCCGCCAGCGAGGCAATGCCAGCGGCCGTCATGCTAGGCATCAGCGTCGACACGCTCTTGAGCGTGAGCTTGGCGTCGGGGTGCGCGACGATGTCGCCCGCACCGTCGATCAGCATGCCGAAGCTCGAAGGCGTCGGGTGAATCGCCTTGACGTTGGCGATCACGCTATCCATCGCCACGTCGCCCGACACGACGGCCTTGAGCGCGCCGTCGCGCAGGATCGGCACCGCGAATGCGACGACGAGCTTGCCCGAACCCGCGTCGACGTAGGGCGGCGTGACGACCGGTTTGCCCGCCGCGGCCGCCTGCTTGTACCAGGGACGGCTCGTCGGATCGTAGCTTGGCGGGATGCCTGTTGGATCGCCGAACTTCGCGCTTTTATCGGCATAGCCGGCATAAACGTTCGTGAAGCCGCCGGCGGCCATGGCCTGTTTGAACTCGGGGGATGGATCGGCGGCGCCGAGTGTGATGTCCTGCAATGCGCTGATAGCGGCCGTTTTCGATGAAACCCATTCGGCGATGCCGACGTCGTGTCCTTGAACGAGCGCGGCGAGGTTGTTATTTATCGTGTCGTTTTCGTGAGAATTGACTACAAAGAAGTTCGAGAGCGCGTTCACGAGCAGTGAACCGAAGACGATGGCAACACAAGCGGCAAGCACGCGGCCGCGAATTGACGCAAACATTCAGACCGTTCCTTCATACGATTGGCTACGAGGACTCGTGATCCTCCCACTCGTAAACGGCTTGCCGCACTGCAAACTTGACGCTCAGGCCCTCAGGGATTGTGCGGAGTGTAATTTTCATTGAGTTGCGCGCTGCATCGCAATAATGCGACTAATAGGATGTAATCTGCATCAGCGCTGGGCGGATTTATCCGGATTGCCTGGCGTTAGCTCGCTATGCCGAAATGCGCATAGGAAGCGTCGCGAAAGGTCAAGACGGGGCCATATTGGCTTCCTATAGTGCTTCGAACGATCGCGCGGCGCATCCCTGTGCCGTTTCAAGCCCGAGCGGTCCGATCAACAAATGCCATCGCAGGAGGTCCACCCCACACGCTGTCCATACGAAAAAGAGCCGTGCACCGGCCGCCGCCTCGATAGCGCAAAGCGCAACAAGAAGCGCGCGCCAGCCGGCATGCACGCCGTAGCAACGAAATCATGCTTGCCGACAAAGGAAACAACATGCGTTTTGCGAAGACTTTCACCCCTATCGCAGTTGCAGTTGGAGCACTTCTTGGGTTCGCCCCGCTCGCCTCTCATGCAGATACGGTCGTCAAAATCGGGTTTGCCGCGCCGCTCACGGGGCCTAACGCCAGCTACGGCAAGGATTTGGAGAACGGCGTCAAAATGGCGCTCGACGACGCCAAGGCGCAGGGCGTGAAGATCAACGGCCAACCCGTCTCGTTCGAACTCGTGGCCGAAGACGACCAGGCGGACCCGCGCGTCGGCGTGCAGGTCGCGCAAAAGCTCGTGGATGAAGGCGTGTCGGTGGTGGTCGGCCACTTCAATTCGGGCACGACGATCCCGGCTTCGGAACTGTACGAAAAGGCGGGCATCCCCGACATCGATCCGGCGGCCACTAATCCGGTGATCAGCGGGCGCGGCTTTAAGAACATCTTCATGGTCATTTCCAGCGACGCGCAAAACGCCGGTACGGCGGGTACGTATGCGGTGAAGACGACGAAGGCCAAGCGCATTGCCGTCATCGACGATCGCACGGCGTTCGGGCAAGGCGAAGCCGAGGAATTCGTGAAAGCGGTGAAGGCGGCCGGCGGCGAGATCGTCGATCGCGAGTACACGACGAACCAGGCGACCGACTTCAAGACGCAGCTCACTACGATCAAAGCCAAGAACCCCGACCTCATCTTCGTGGGCGCGCTCAATCCGCAGGCCGCCGGCATCATGAAGCAGATGAATCAGCTCGGTATCAAGGCGCAATATGTCGGCGGCGGCGGCGTGAAGGACATCGACTTCATCAAGCTTGCCGGCGATGTTTCCGAAGGCGCGATGGCCTGGGAATACGGCCGTCCGCTCGATAGCACCACCGTGGGTTCGAAGTTTGCGGAGCGCTTCAAGCAGAAATTCGGCGTCGAGGTGCTCTCCTATGCGCCGTTCGGCTATGACGCGGCGTGGGCCGCCATCAAGGCCATGCAAGCGGCCAATTCGACCAAGCCCGACGATTACCGTCCGAAGCTGCAAAGCCTCAGTTTCGACGGAATCACGGGTCACATCGAGTTCAACTCGAACGGCTCGCTCAAGCACGCCTCCTCCACTGTGTATCAGGTGAAAGGCGGCCAGTGGGTAACGGTCAAGACCGTGAGCGGTCTCTGATCGGGTAACCGGCCCGCCGCTCGCCGCGCGGGCCGTCAGCGCGGCGCCTCTCCGGCGCCGCGCTTTTTCGTCGTTTCGCTTTCCGAGCAATTGTTTTGGAGTCCTAATGGTTTCGAAGATCGTAGTCGTGGGCGGCGGTGTGATCGGCAGCGCCGTGGCGTATTTTCTGCGCAGCGCGGATCCGAGCGTCGACGTGACGGTGCTCGAGCGCGACCCGAGCTATGCGCGAGCCTCGTCGGCGCTATCGGCGGCCTCGATTCGGCAGCAATTCTCGACGCCTCTGTCCGTGCAGATGTCGCTCTACGGCATCGAATTTCTGCGCTCGATCGGCGAGCGGCTGGCTGTGGGCGGCGACGCTCCATCGATCGACCTGCACGAGGGCGGCTACCTCTTTCTTGCAACGCCCGCCGGCGAGACGATCCTGCGCGAGAATCATGCGCTGCAAACGTCGCTCGGCGCGGACATTCGCTATCTGCCGCGCGACGAACTGCAAGCCACGTTCCCCTGGCTGAACACCGAGGATCTCGTCGCGGGCGCCTACGGCGTATCCGGCGAGGGCTGGTTCGACGGCTATGGGCTCGTGCAGGCGTTGCGCAAGAAGGCGCAGTCGCTCGGCGCACGCTATCTCCCCACCGAAGCGACGGGGCTACGTCGAGAAGGCCGGCGCGTGCGCCAAGTGTTGACTGCCGCCGGCGACGCGCTGGACTGCGACGTCATGGTCAACGCCGCGGGCCCGTGGGCGCGGCGCATCGCGCAGATGCTGGAAATCGAGTTGCCCGTCTATGCCCGCAGGCGCAGCATCTTCAACGTGAGTTCGCCGGCCAAGCTCGAGCGCTGCCCGCTGTTGATCGACCCGACGGGCGTGTACTTCCGGCCCGAAGGCAACACCTATATTTGCGGGACGTCGCCGAGCCCGGATCGCGACCCCAACGATCTACCGCTCGACGAAGTCGATCACACGTTGTTCGACGATGTCATCTGGCCGACGCTCGCCCATCGCGTGCCGCAATTCGAAGCCCTGCGCGTGCAGCATGCATGGTCGGGCTACTACGAGTACAACGTGTTCGATCACAACGCGATCATCGGCTACCACCCGGATATCGAGAACTGCGTTTTCGCGAACGGCTTCAGCGGACACGGCTTGCAGCAAGGGCCCGCCACGGGGCGCGGCGTGGCCGAACTGATCTTGCAGGGGCGTTTCGTTTCGCTCGATCTGTCGCCGCTCGGCTTCTCGCGCGTGCTCGAAAATCGCCCCGTGGTCGAACGCAACGTCGTGTAACGGTGTAAGCCGCGCTCACCCGAGTGCGCGGGCCGCTTCGTCATGAAGCCATCGGCGCAGCGCGTCGATGGCCTCGCGCTTGGCGCTATCGGCGCGCCATACGACGAAATGCGCGTAGATATCGGCGATGCTGCGCTTCCACAGACGCACAAGGCGCCCTTGCGCCAACGCCTCCTCAACGAGCGACGCGCGCGCGAGCGCGATGCCCTGCCCGTTCTCCGCCGCCTCGAGCAATCGCCTTGCATCATCGAATGCGGGAGCGCCGCGCGGCAAGGTCAAGTCGAGCCCGACGGCTTGAAACCAGGGCTCCCACGGTTGCGACCGATGCGCGAGCAGCGTGCAGCCGGCCAGATCGGCAAAGCGGCGCGGGCGCACGCCGCCGCGATAGTTCGGGCTCATCACCGGAAAAATCGCCTCGCTCATGAAGCGCTCGGCTTGTACGCCGGACCAGCCGCCCGGGCCATAGCGCAGCGCGGCATCGACGCCGTCACGCCCATTCAAGCGCGCAAGCGTCACTTCCTTGCGCAGGCTCAAAACGATGTGAGGATGTTTCCGCTCGAAGCGCTCGAGCCGCGGCGCGAGCCATCGCTCCGCGAAAGGCGGCAGCACGCTAACGGTCAAATGCACCGCTTCACGGGCCGCCCCCCGCGGCCCCGCCTTGCGCGTCTTCGGCGTATCGAATGCGCGCTCGAGCACGCTCAAACCTTGCCTGATCTGCAACGCGAGCGCGTGGGCATGAGGTGTCGGCCAAGCGCCGCCTCGCTCGCGCACGAAAAGCGCCGCACCTAGCCGATCTTCCAATGCACGCACGTGCTGACTGACTGCGCCCTGCGTCAGCGCGAGTTCGTCCGCGGCGCGCGTGAAACTTTCCAGCCGCACCGCGGCCTCGAATGCGCGTAGCGTCTGCAGCGGGGGAAGGGAGGGATTTTTTCGCATCCGGCATTAGTACCACTAATGTTTGGCCGTCACAAATCATCGTTTGCGCGGGCGTAGTCGCGATCGATAAACTTCGGCCGTATCGATGCACCGTATCCGCACGGCCATTGCAGCGCGACCGCGTTTTTGTCGCATGGCGGCAGCCGCACACTTGCTCATCTTTGCCCACTCATGACCTATCGCCTCTACTACTCGCCCGGCGCTTGCTCGATGGCCGTTCACGTCGTGCTCGAAGAAATCGGCGCGCCTTTCGCCCTGGCGGAAGTGTCGGTCGCACGCGGCGAGAACCGCCAACCGGAATACCTGTCCATCAACCCAAAGGGCTATGTGCCCGCGCTGGCTATCGCCGCGCAAGCCAAGATTCTCACCGAGCTTCCGGCAATCCTCGTCTATCTGGCCAAGCAACATCCGGATTCGGCCTTGCTGCCGGTTGCCGGCGCCATCGACGAGGCACGCGTGCATGAATGGCTCGCCTGGCTGGCAGGCTGGGTGCACGGCGTCGGCTACGGCGGCATGTGGCGACCCGAGCGGTTCGCCGCCGACGATGCTTCCGTGCACGAAACGATTCGCGCCAACGGCCGCCGCGTCGTGCGGCAGGCGTACGCGAAGATCGAGGAAACGCTCGCAGATGGGCGCGCGTACGCCGTACCCACCGGCTATTCGATCGTCGATCCCTTTCTTCTGGTGTTGTATCGGTGGGGCAATCGGATCGGCCTGCCGATGCGCGAGGACTACGCGGCGTGGACGCGGCTTACGCAGCGCTTACTCGAACGCCCGGCCGTGCAGCGCGTGCTCGAGCGAGAAGGCATCGCCATCGAATGATGGCCCGAGTCTCAGACGGTCGCCCGCGCGCTACCGACGCGCGGGTCCGTAAACGGATGCCCGCTGTGCATCACCCGCGATGTCGGCGAGCGCGCGCACGATCACCTGAGCCGATGCATCTCGCTCGATTCGAACAAGCGTTGCGCGCATCGCGTCGAATTCCTTCGGGCTGCAGACTTGTTTTCCGAACGCGGCCTGCATACTGCGCGACACCTGAATCACGCGCGAGCCGGGATCGAACACGTAATGCGCCGCATAACGGATAGGCGCATCGTCGATCGTCACGTCCGCCGGGACATAGACGACTTTTACATCGCGAGGAAATCGAATCGTCCCCTGCTCGACGAACGTGCCGCCGAGACAGACGAACGACTGCGTCCGCACGGAAGGCGAGAGCCAATCGTGCACCTGCGAGGCGATGCCGCCGCCGAAGCTCGATAGCGCTTGCACCGCGGTCACGCCGTCGGGCCACGACACATTTTCAAGCGAGCCCGTCATCGAAACCGCGAAGGGGCCGCTCGTCTCCCGCACATCGTCGGTCTCGATGGCAGCCGTGCCGTGCAGCCCCGTCTGCCGCAAACGGTCGTCGGCGATCTGCGCCACGCGTGCACGGGTCGCACGCCGAAACACATTGCGCTCTAGTTCGGCCGTGAAGCCTTCGTCCTCGACCCGGTAGGCGTAGTGCGCGTCGCCGTGCTCGTCGATGTCGAGTTCGAGGCGTGCGTTGCGCCCGCGCGGTTGGGCGGCGGGCGTACGGACGAGTTCGCTCTCATCCACTAGCAACGCCGGCCGATCCATGACGCTCACCGGCAAGAAGCCGAATGCGGTTCCACCGCCGGCCGTCGTATCGGCGAAGCGTCCCAATTCGGGGATCCAGACGATGACATGATTAATGGCGCCCGCGCCATAGCCCGGCACGGACGGGAGGGTATAGACCGAGCCGAGACCGATCAACGCCGGCTCGCTGCGAATGCCGACAGCCGCGAGCAACGCGCCGAACAAGGCGACATGGTCCTTGCAGTCGCCGTAGCGGTTACGAAGAATATCCGCGACACGGTGCGGCTTGGCCGCGCTGTCGCCGAGGAACAGCGCGACGTAACGAATGTTCGCGCGCGTCCAATCGTAAAGCCGCTCGGCTTTCGTCCACGCGTCGGGCGCGTCGCGCGTCAGGGCGCGGGCGAGCGCGGCCACCTGCGGATCGCCCGCTGTCGGGTCGATGGCATCTTCACGATAGCGCTGGGCAAACGCCGCGAAGCTCGGTGTCGTCGTAACCATCAATCGATCGCCATCGTTCGCCTCCCCCACCGCGCCACGCTCGATCGGCGCTAAGGGCCCGTGTCGGTAATCGAACTCGTAGCGCGTACGTCCGTTCTCGGTGACGGGTGCACGCGCCACATAACCGCGCGCATCGGCGTACAAGGACATATCGTCCGGCAAGTCGAAGATGAGCCGCTGAGCCAAGACACGTTCACGCGCGGGCACGGCGAAATATTCGAATGCACTGGCTCGCACGGCGTTGCGCGATTTCCGAAAGAATAGATGCTCGCGCCAGCCTGCCTCGATGCCGGGAAAGATGACGAAGCGCAGAACGCCGTCGTCGAACGTCGGCGCGCCGGCCACGCGCGGCGCTTCGACATCGCGAATCGCTTCGCGCCCGACAGGATGAATGCCTCCGTCGGGATCGATCGATTCAGCCGACAGTGCATCGATGCGATCGGTGTCTCTATTGAACCAAACGTAACGCTGCGCGAACGCGTCGACGCCCGCGGCCGTGTTCACGCGCAGCGTCGTGTCATCGTCTTCGACGACGGAACCGTCACGCGCGATCGTAAAGCGATGGACGTCCGATTCGATCGTGGCGGGATCGGAGTCCGCCGCGGCCGAAGGCGCGGACATCGCCGTTTCGGTGGGAAGCAAAGAATCGGCAAAGGCCGCGGGCACGGCAGTGACGCCCGCCGCAAAGCAGATCCACATGCCGAGAACGAACGATCCGATACGCTTGCGAGACGTCGCATCGCGATCGGCACGAGCGTCATGCCTAACCATGTTCATAGCGGTCCCGCCGGGCCAGCGCCTCGTCGAGATCGACCGCAGTTACAGGATGTTTGGATTATGCCCGCTCGCGAGGATCGGTGAAGCGCTCAATATCGACGGCACGACGTGGCGGCTGGACGGCTAATTCATCGCCACGCGGATGGGCAGCCGAGATCGCCGTCGGAAAGGTCGGAGCCGGTCGAATTATCGCCGGGTCGAATGCGCCAAGCACTCACGCTACCCGTGCTCTCCTTCGGCCAGCGCCTTGCGCAGCGAAAGCGCAATGACCTGCGCCGCCTGTTCGATTTCCGCTAGGCTCGGGCAACTGGGCGCAATGCGCAGATGACGGTCGCGCGGATCGACGCGGTACGGAAACGCCGCGCCGGCCGGCGTTAGCACGACGCCGGCTTGCGCGGCGAGTTCGACCGTGCGCTTCGCGTAGCCGTCGGGCGTGAACAAGCTGACGAAATAGCCACCGAACGGCCTCGTCCACGACACGTCCGGAAGATCGCCGAGCAGTGCGCTCAGCGTCGCATCGAGTGCTTCGAACTTTGGTTGCAGGATCGCTCGATGCCGATCCATGAGCCGTTCGAGCGTCGCGCGATCGCGCAGATAGCGCACATGTCGCAGTTGATTGAGTTTGTCGGGCCCGATCGTGCGAACCGACACATGACGCTGCCACCAGTCGATGTTGCGCCGCGACGATGCCAAGAACGCCACGCCGCCGCCCGCTACCGTCACCTTCGACGTGGACGCGAAAACGAGTGGACGATCGGGATGCCCGGCTTGCCTGCAAGCATCGACGATGTCGGGGCTCGCGTAACGTTCCTCCGTCAAATGGTGAAAGCGGTAGGCGTCGTCCCACAGCAAGCGAAAATCGGGCGCGGCCGCCGGCATGCGCGCGAGCCGCGCGACGGTCTCGCGCGAATAGATCGTTCCGGTCGGGTTGCCGTACAGCGGCATGCACCAGATGCCCTTGATCGACGAATCGCTTGCCACGAGCGCTTCCACGCGCGCCATGTCGGGGCCGGCGTCGAGCATCGGGACCTCGATCATTCTGATGCCGAGCGCCTCGCAAATCGCGAAATGCCGATCGTAGCCCGGCGCCGGACACAGCAACGCGACCTCGCCCGCTCGGCGCCAAGGCTCGCCCTCCGGTAGTCCGTGCAATATCGCAAACGCAAGCACGTCGTGCATGAGCTCGAGGCTCGAATTGCCCGCCGCGACAACTTGATCGGCCGCAACGCCCAGCAGCTGAGCGCCGAGTTCGCGCGCTTCGGGCAACCCGAGTACGTGGCCGTAGTTTCGGCAATCGATCCCGACTCGTGACAAATATCCAACCTGAGGAACGTCGTCTATCAACGCATGCGATAGGTCGAGCTGCTCGGTAGCGGGTTTGCCGCGCGTCATATCGATCGAGAGGCCCAACGCTTGTAGCGCTTCGTAGGTGATGGTCATTGTTCGTCGTCTCGTTCAATGCATCGATTGGGTAAAAAAGGGCGAATCGGCCGAATGCAAATCAGTATGCCGCTGTGCCAACCTTCAGGCAAACGCGTTATATTGAACTTTGTCTTCAATTTTTCTGATACATGGTCGCCCGATGAAAACACTCGATCTAGACGTGCTGTCGATGGTCGTGGCCGTCGTCGATGCCGGCAGCTTCGTACGCGGCGCGGCCCACGTGCATCGCTCGCAATCGGCCGTGAGCATGCAAATCAAGGCGCTTGAACAGTCGCTCGGCAAGCCGATCTTCGAGCGGCGCGCGCGCAGCGTGGTGCCGACGCACGATGGCCTCGTGCTGGCCGACTACGCCCGCCGCATGCTCGCGCTGCGCGACGAAGCTTGGGCCTCGCTCGTGCACCCGGAGGTCAAGGGGCGTGTCGTCATCGGGGTGCCCGACGACTACGCCTCTTCGCTGCTGCCCCCGGTGTTGCGAAAATTTTCGGCGACGTATCCGAAAGTCGAAATTCAGGTGATGGGTTTGCCGAGTCACGCACTCGCCCCGCTCGTGAACGACAATGAGGTCGATCTGGCCTGCATGACGCGCGTCAAAGGCCTGCGCGGCGATCGCGTGCGGCTCGAGCCGGCGGTATGGGCGGGGGCGCCGCGCGGGCCGGCGGTGTGGCGGGAGCGTCCGCTGCCGATCGCGGTATTCGCGGCGGGCAGCGTCGCTCGAGAAAATGCGATACGCGCGCTCAAGCGCGCCCGCATTCCCTATCGGACGTCCTACGAAAGCCCGAGCTTGCTCGGGCTGTTCAGCATGGTGGAAGCGGGGCTCGCGGTCGCCCCGATCGCACGCTGCGCGCTACCTGAGCGCTTCGTCGAGTTAGGGCGGCCGCATGGGTTGCCGCCGCTCCCGCCGCTCGAAATCGTCCTCGCGAGAAGCGCGCGGTCGAGGCGCCCCGAATGCGACTTTCTGGCCGAGCAGATCTTGGGGGAATTGCGGATTTGAATCAGAACAACGCGCGCTGGCGCTGCTGCGCCATGGACACGACGTCGAGCTCGTCCAAACGCTTGCGCGCCCTGGCGAGGTCGTGCACAAGCTGCCGCTGCAGCCAAGTTTCCGCCCCGCCGCCGAAGGCCTTGTCCAGCCTTAGGGCCATTTCAGGCGAAATCCCGGCCTTCCCGCTGAGCAGGTTCGTCAGCGCCTGACGGCTGACGCCGAGCACCGCCGCGCCTTCCGTCACGCTCAGGTTGAAGCGCTCGAGGCACAGCTGGCGCACGATAGCGCCCGGATGAATGTTGTCGGTATCGGCCATGGTGCGACACCATATCGACGAAGTGTCAGGCCGTCAACAGACAAGCGCCGGTTGTCGCCTGCGCGCATCAGATGCGCGCCAGCGCCTCGTCCAGCAACACCTCCAACACGCCCTCGACGCGGCCAGCCAGCGTCTCGTCGTAGGCGTACGGACGTGTCTCCTGCATATAGGCGATCTGCGACAGCTCGAGCTGCACCGCGTGGATGCCCTGCTCCGGCCGGCCGTATTGACGCGTGATGTAGCCGCCCTTGAACCTTCCGTTTGCGACCGCCGTGTAACCGCCTTGGCGCGTCACGCAATCGGCGAGCGCCTGCGCCATGCCCGGCGCGGCGCTCGCACCGTTCGCGGTGCCGAAGTTGAAATCGGGCAGCCGGCCTTCGAAGAAGCGGGGCACATGGGAGCGAATCGAATGCGCTTCCCATAGCAGCACGGCGCCGTGCCGCGCTTTCAATTGCGCGAGCGTGCTCTCGAGCGCGTCGTGATAGGGCTGCCAATAACGCGCGACGCGCCGTGCCGCCTCCGCCTGCGTGGGCTCGCCCCCCGGGTGGTACAGCGGCGCTTTATCGAACGTATCGACCGGCAGCAGGCCCGTCGTATCCTGGCCCGGATAGAGACTGGCGTTGTCGGGCGGACGATTGAGATCGACCACGTAACGAGCGTGCGAAGGCGCGAGCACCCACGCACCCCGGCGCGCGGCGAACGCATAGAGGCGTTCGAGGTGCCAGTCGCAATCGTCCACGTGGCGAGCCACCTCGGTCATCGTCGCCAGGATGTCGGCCGGAATATGCGTGCCCACGTGGGGCATCGAAATCAGCAGGGGCAACGTGCCTGGGCGGACGGCGCAAACGGCGGGGTCGAGCGAAACGTTCATGGCGTGTCGATCCGAAATCGAATGAAAACAGGGAGCAGATTACCGCGCGCGGCCGAGCGCGTCATGCGCAACCCCGCTTACGCGAGCAACCTCGCGACGGCCTCGCGATAGCCCGCGTAGGCTTGATCTTCGTCCTCGTGACGGCCGTCTCGCACCACGCACCGGCCGCCGGTATGCACTTCGACGATCGGCGAGCCGCCGTGCTCGCAGAACACGACGCCGGCCAGCCAGGCTTCGGGCGAGCGTGCATCGAGGCTCGGGTGCGCGTGGTCGAACACGAGCCAATCGGCGCGATGGCCCACCGCGAGTGCGCCGACGGCGCGTCCGCTTGCGCGCGCCCCGCCCGCGAGCGCCGCATCGAACAGCCGCTCCGCCACCTGCGCCCGCGTATCCGACGCAAGCATGTTGCGTTGCCGCCGCACGAGCCGTTGCCCGTACTCGAGCAAACGCAATTCGGAACGCCAATCGACGGCGATATGGCTGTCCGATCCGATACCGATGCGCCCGTTCTCCCCGAGGTAGTCGTGCGCAGGGAAGACACCGTCGCCCAGGTTCGCTTCAGTGGTCGGGCACAACCCGGCCACGGCGCCGCTCGCGGCGAGCGCGGCCGTTTCCTTCGCATCGACGTGCGTCGCGTGCACAAGGCACCAGCGCGCGTCGACGTCGAAGCGATCGAGCAGCCACGCGACGGGCCGCGCGCCTGTCGCCGCAACGCATTCGTCGACCTCGCCCGTTTGCTCGGCGATGTGGATATGCACCGGCGCGCGAGGCAGATCGGCATCGAGCCCTTCCAACAACGCGCGCAGCGACGCCTCCGACACCGCGCGCAGCGAGTGCGGCGCGACGCCGTACGTCAACGCCCCGTGCGCGGGCTTGGCGCGGCGCAGCGTCGAGAGCAGATCGAGCAGCGCCTCAGGCGTATTGAGAAAGCGCCGCTGATCGGGCCGAGGCTCGCGCTGGTCGAATCCGCTGTATTGGTAGAGCACGGGCAGCATGGTCATGCCGATGCCCGCTTGCGACGCGGCCTCGACGATGCGCTGGCCGAGTTCGGCGACGTTAGGGTAGCGGCGGCCATCCGGCGCATGATGCAGGTAATGAAACTCGCAAACCGAGGTATAGCCGGCCTTGAGCATTTCGACATAGAGCCAGCGCGCGATCGATTGAAGCGCCTCCGGTGTCATGCGCGCCGCGAACCGGTACATCAGGTCGCGCCAGCTCCAGAAGTTGTCGGCCGCTTGGGCGCGGTATTCGGCCAGCCCGGCCATGGCGCGCTGAAATGCGTGCGAGTGCAGGTTCGGCATCCCGGGCGCGATCGGCCCGCGCGCCCGAGCGACGCCAGCCGGTGCGGCCGTATCGGGAGAGACGGCCGTCAGCACGCCCTCCTCGTTCCATTCGAGCAGTACGTCGCGCCGCCAGCCTTGCGGCAAGTAGGCATACGCGGCGAACAGCGCGTGGCGATCATGCGTCACGTCAAGCTCCTTTTGGGCGATTCGAGGCTCGGGCATCGGCAGCGACGCCCGAGATCCATCGCGATGCCGGCGCCGTGTACACCGTCGCGCCCGCGCGAACCACGCGCGCCGCGAGTGGACGTCCCATCCAGTAGGCCAACTCCGAGAGTGTCCCAACCGACCACGCAACGAAATCCGCGGGGCGGTTCGGCGCGAGTTCGCCATGACGATCGCCTCGGCCCAGCGCGCGCGCCGCATGACGCGTGACGCCCTGCAGCACTTCGGGCACGGTCAGGCGAAACAGCGTGCAACCCAAATTCAGCATGGCTAGCAGCGACGTGGACGGCGAAGTGCCAGGGTTGCTGTCGGTCGCGAGGGCGATCGGCACCCCGTGACGGCGCAGCAAATCGATCGGCGGCAATTGGGTTTCGCGGATGAAGTAATAGGCGCCCGGCAACAGCACGGCGACCGTACCGGCTTCCTTCATCGCTTGCACGCCAGCCTCGTCGAGAAATTCCAGATGGTCGGCCGACAACGCGCGATACCGTGCGGACAGCGCCGCGCCGCCGGTCAGGCTCAATTGCTCGGCATGCATCTTCACCGGCAGGTTCAACCGCGTCGCGGCCTCGAACACGCGCTCGCTCTGCCCCAGCGTAAAGCCGATGCGCTCGCAAAACACGTCGACGGCGTCGACGAGCCCTTCGTCCGCCAACGCCGGCAACATCCGCTTGCACACGTCGTCGATGTAGGCATCCGCGCGGCCCGCGTACTCGGGCGGCAAAGCGTGCGCGCCGAGAAACGTCGTGTAGACGGACACCGGATAGCGGCGCCCCAACGCGCGCGCGACGCGCAGCATCTTGCGCTCGCTGCCGAATTCCAACCCGTAGCCCGACTTGATTTCGATCGCGCCGACGCCTTCGGAGAGCAGCGGCTCGAGCCGGGCGGCAGCCGAGGCGAACAACGCATCCTCGTCGGCTTCGCGCGTCGCGCGTACCGTCGATACGATACCGCCGCCGCGCCGCGCTATTTCCTCATAGCTCGCACCCGCCAGACGCTGGGCGAATTCGTCGGCGCGGTCGCCGCCGTATACGAGATGCGTGTGGCAATCGACGAGGCTCGGGGTCACCCATGCGCCGCCCAAGTCCTCGTGCGGCCACCGCGCGAACTCGCGCGGCAAATCGCGCGCAGCGCCGAGCCACGCGATGTCGCCGTCGCGTACGACCAGCGCGGCATCGGCGATCGTTTCGTTAGGATCGCCTCTCGCGCATAGATTCAAGTGATGCCAAACCAGATCGCTCATGAAAGCCTCGTCAACTTCGATCCGTGCAACGCCGTTCGCACCATGCGCCGCGCGGCGCATATCACGCGTAGCGAATGAACACCGCCAGTGCGACGCCCTCGCCCGCAATTTCGCAGGAGCAAGCGCGCGGTGTATCGAGCACGAGCGTGTCCATCGCCGTCAGCGCCGCGCGCTGATGCGGCGCGCCGGGGAAACGCACCTCGAGCTCGCCGCGCGCGCAAAACACGAGCGCGGTATCGGCATCGAGCGTGTGCGCTTGCGGGCTCGCCCCGCTCCAAACTTCGAGCGTCGCGCTCGCCTGGCCGCGCCGCACCATTAGATTGAAATCGCGCGTCGCGCCGTGCACGAGTTCGGCAACGAGCGCCGCTTCACCGTCGAACCGCACGATGTCGAACGGCCTCGTCAGCGCGTGCGTCCGCGCGCCGCCGTCCTCTCCATTGCCTTGCTCGATCAAACGCATCCCTTCGCCGTCCAGCAACACGAGCGTGCGCACGACCCCTGGAAATCGAGAGAACGGGCCCGGCCGATCGACATCGGCCACGCTCACGCGCCAGACGAACGTGTCGAGGCCCGCCCCCACCGGATAGGCCGCGATTTCGCGCGTAACGCCGCCGCCGTTCTTCCACGGCGCGGCGATCAAGGCGCCGCCGCGCACGATGCGCGGCGACGGATGCGGCGCGCAGTTGCCGGCGGCCCGTGGCCTAGCGGTGGCTTCGGAAGGTCCGCTCATTTGCGTCAGCGTCCGAGCATCGGCAGGTTCAGGCCGACCTCGCGCGCCGTTCGCCGGGCGAGATCGTAGCCGGCGTCGGCGTGCCGCATGACGCCCGTGGCGGGATCGTTGAAGAGCACGCGTTCGATCCGCCGCCCCGCGGCATCGGTGCCGTCGCAGACGATCACGACACCCGCGTGCTGGCTAAAGCCCATGCCGACGCCGCCGCCGTGGTGAATCGACACCCACGTCGCGCCGCCGGCCGTGTTCAGCAGCGCGTTGAGCAGCGGCCAATCGCTAACCGCATCCGAGCCGTCCATCATCGATTCGGTCTCGCGATTGGGGCTCGCCACCGAGCCGGTATCGAGGTGATCCCGACCGATCACGACAGGCGCCTTCAACTCGCCGCGCTTGACCATTTCGTTGAACGCGAGACCCAAGCGATAGCGGTCCTTCACGCCTACCCAGCAAATACGCGCCGGCAGCCCTTGGAACGCGATGCGCTCGCGCGCCATGTCCAGCCAGTGGTGCAGGTGGGGATCGTCGGGAATCAGCTCCTTGACCTTGGCGTCTGTCTTGTAGATGTCCTCGGGATCGCCCGACAGCGCGACCCAGCGGAACGGCCCCTTCCCTTCGCAGAACAGCGGCCGGATATAGGCGGGCACGAAGCCGGGGAAGTCGAAGGCGTTCTCCACGCCCATCTCGAGCGCCATCTGCCGAATGTTGTTGCCGTAGTCGAGCGTCGCCGCGCCGCGCGCTTGCAGCGCCAGCATCGCCTGCACCTGCCGCGCCATCGATTGTTTGGCCGGCAAGACGATGCTATCCGGATCGGTCTTCTGGCGCTCGCGCCATTGCTCCACCGTCCATCCATGCGGCAAGTAGCCGTTGATCGGATCGTGCGCGCTTGTCTGGTCGGTCACGCAATCGGGCGTGATGCCGCGCGCGACACACGCCTCGAACACGTCCACTGCGTTGCCGAGGAGCCCGACCGAAACCGGCTTGCCGCTCGCCTTCGCCGCCTCGATCATGGCGAGCGCTTCGTCGAGCGTGTTGGCCTTCTTGTCGATATAGCGCGTCTTCAGGCGAAAATCGATCCGCGATTCGTCGCATTCGACGGCGATCATCGAGAAGCCCGCCATCGTCGCGGCGAGCGGCTGCGCGCCGCCCATGCCGCCCAGTCCGCCCGTCAAGATCCAGCGCCCGCCGGCATCGCCGTTGAAGTGCTGGTTCGCGACCGCGTAGAACGTTTCGTACGTGCCTTGGACGATCCCTTGGCTGCCGATGTAGATCCAGCTGCCGGCCGTCATCTGGCCATACATCATGAGGCCCTTGCGATCCAGCTCGTGAAAGTGCTCCCACGTGGCCCAATGCGGAACCAGATTCGAATTGGCGAGCAGAACGCGCGGCGCGTCGGCGTGCGTGCGGAAGACCCCGACAGGCTTACCCGATTGAATCAACAGCGTTTCGTCGTCTTCGAGGTTTTTCAGCGTGGCAAGGATTCGATCGAAGCAATCCCAATTGCGCGCAGCCCGTCCGATGCCGCCGTAGACGACGAGCGCATGCGGATGCTCCGCCACCTCGGCATCGAGGTTGTTCTGGATCATCCGGTAAGCGGCCTCGGTCAGCCAGCTCTTGCATGTCTTCTCGGCTCCGCGCGGCGCGCGGATCGTGCTGGTGGGGTCGAGACGCGGGTCGAAGGGTTTCGGATCGTTCATGGAAGTCCTCTCATTCAGCTTACATTGCGTCCGGTCGCGTCCTTGCGGCCGACTTGCGGTTGGGTTGCGAGCGATCGGGCTTGGCTTGAGCCTTCCCCCTCGCTCAAAAATGGCCCGTGAAGCGGTAGCGGCTGCCGGGGTGCCAAAGATCGACGACGGAGGCGACCTGTTCCCTCGACCACGTTCGCCGATGAAGAACGAGGCAGGGCTCGCCTTCGTCCATCTTCAGCTGGCGGCTCGTTTCCGGCTCGGGCTGCGCCGCTTCGATGCGGTATTCGACGCGTTGCAGCGGCGCGACGCGCACCAGATACTGGTTCGGCGTAATGCGTGAAAAGTCCTGCAGCGCGTACTCGGGCGCTACCGCCGGATTGACCCAGCGCGCTTCCAGCTGCACCGGCTCGTCGTTCTCGAGATGCAGCACGCGCGAATAAAACACAGGGCTGCCCGGCTTGACCTGCATCTCATCGGCGAGCGCTTCGCTTGCGACGCTCGCGCCGAGTTCGAGCACCCGCGCCTGATGACGATGCCCGCGAGCGGCAATCTCATCGGAAATGCTGAGAATCGCGACCAGCGTCGATTCGTATTTGGGCCGAGCGACGAAGGTACCCGCCCCTTGTACGCGCGTGAGCACCTGCTCGGCCGTCAACTCGCGCAGCGCGCGATTGACCGTCATGCGCGCCACCTTGAACTCGCGCGCGAGTTCGTTTTCCGACGGCACGAGATCGCCCTCCGCCCACTCGCCCGAATGAATGCGCTCGAGGATGAAGTCTTTGATGCCCTGGTACGCAGGCGCATTCATGGGCTTGACGCTGTTCATCGGTCAGGCCGCAAAGCTCGCTTCGGACGCGAACGACAGCGGGCTCGCCTGCGCGATCGCGCCGTCCTGCACCAGCCGCGCGACGGCGGCGATGTCGGGCGCGAAATAGCGATCCAGGTCGTAATGCGGGACGTGGCCGCGCAGCAAGTCCATGACGCGCTGCAGTGCAGCGCTCGTGCGGTGCGGCGCGCGCAGGTCGACGCCTTGAGCCGCTGCCAGCAACTCGATCGCCAGGATGTTCGCCGTGTTTTCGGCGATGTCGGCGAGCTTGCGCGCGGCGAACGTCGCCATCGAAACATGGTCCTCCTGATTGGCGGAGGTCGGCAGCGAATCGACCGACGCCGGGTGCGCCAGCGTCTTGTTTTCCGAGGCGAGCGCCGCCGCCGTCACGTGAGCGATCATGAAGCCGGAGTTCACGCCGCCGTCCTTGACGAGGAACGGGGGCAAGCCCGAGAGCGTCGCGTCGATCAGCAGCGCGATGCGGCGCTCGGCCAGCGCGCCGATCTCGGCTGCGGCCAGCGCGAGGTTGTCGGCTGCGAACGCGACGGGCTCCGCGTGGAAATTGCCGCCCGAAAGCACTTCGCCGGTATCGGGAAAAACAAGTGGATTGTCCGATACCGCGTTCGCTTCGATCAGCAGAACGTCGGCCGCGTGGCGCATTTGGTCGAGGCACGCGCCCATCACCTGAGGCTGGCAGCGCAGGCTGTACGGATCTTGCACCTTGCCGCAGTCGCGATGCGAGAGGTTGATGCTCGAGCCTTCGAGCAGTTCGCGGTAGGCCGCCGCCGCATCGATCTGACCGCGGTGGCCGCGCAGCGCATGAATACGCGCATCGAACGGCTTGACCGAGCCGGCGGCTGCGTCGACCGAGAGCGCGCCCGCCACGAGCCCCGTGCGAAAGAGGTCTTCGATCGCGAAGAGGTTGTACAGCGCGAGGGCCGTCGAGGCCTGCGTGCCGTTCAGCAGCGCTAGGCCTTCCTTCGCTTGCAGCGCGAGCGGCGCGAGACCCGCGACTTTCAGACCCTGCGCGGCGCTCATGCGCTCGCCGCGCACCGTGACGTCGCCGATGCCGAGCAGTGCCGCCGACATATGCGCGAGCGGCGACAAATCGCCCGAAGCGCCGACCGAGCCCTTGACGGGGATGATCGGCAGAACATCGGCGTTGAACAGCGTGACGAGCGCATCCATCACTTCGCCGCGGATCCCTGAATGGCCGCGGCCAAGGCTCGACAGCTTGAGCGCGATCAAGAGCCGCACGACGGGCGCGGACATCGGTTCGCCGACGCCCACGGCGTGCGAAAGCACGAGGTTGCGCTGCAGGAGCTCGAGCTGATCGTTGGGGATATGCGTGCTGGCAAGGCGGCCGAAGCCTGTGTTGATGCCGTAGGCCGGCTCGCCCTTGGCGGCGATGTCGGCCACGGCCTTCGCCCCGGCGTCGATGACCGCGCGGCTCGCGGGATCGAGCGAAAGCGTGACGCGCTCGCGGGCGATGCGGCGCAGCTGGGGAAGCGTCAAATGGCCGGGCGTGAGAATCATCATGGAAAGCATCCTGTGTCTGGCTTCGTCTTGTCTCGTTCGGTGCGGAGCCGGGTGATTCGACTCCGAATGAATGCGAGTCTAGTGCGTCAAGCTTGTATAGACAACTCGTTTTTACGAATGAAACCTTAGGGATTTCCACTAGACCGAGAGGCGCGCGACGTTTCTGGCAGTTCCGTGCGTTATGCCCCTGGGATGCGGAAAGATTGGGCTACCGCTCTGAGAGCCCGTGCCGTGCACGCCCCTTTGTGCCGCCTTCGAGACTACGATTCTTGTCTATACAAATAGGGGGCTCGCCTCGATCGACGCCGCTCTTTTGCAACCACGGCGGCGCCTTTGCACCGCCTCGTCCCATGCCCGCGCACCGTAAATGGGCATTACCGGCTCAGGCATCCGCGCGGTCCTTGCCCACGGCCGCCCACCCCGCTCGAACCATTGCGGGTACGGGTTGTGCTTCGAGCAAAGCGGGGTGGGCGCGCAGGTTCGGCGCCTGGCGACGCGGGCGGCCGCGGCACGCCCTCGGCCCCCGCATACCGAGCGACTCTTTCGACGACCATGAACAAGACGCAAGGACAACGACCGCAGATGGATCTCATCGAACTCGCACGCGAATCAGGCATGGCCGTCCTGCTCGACGCAAAAATCGGCCGCGAGCAGTACGTCAGCGTGAGCGGATCGCTCGCCGCGCTCGCGCGCTTTGCCGATGCGGTCAGAAACGAATCGGAGGCCGAGGGCCCCGACGACGGGAAAGACGTTTGACACGCACTTTCCCCAAGGGCGCGCATGACCGATAGGCTCGCGCGCCGCACCCCCCGTGTTGGGCTGGACTGAAGTCCCACAGCGCCCCTCCCGTCTTCCTCCCGTCTTCCTCCCGTCTTCCTCCCCCTTCTTCGTCCGCCGAAGCGCCCCTCGATACACATACAACCGAGCGGTAGGCGACGCCCTCGACGTCACGGCTGGCGCGCGCCGCCGACGCCCCCTGACCGGCTTGTCCGTGCGCGCCTACCAAAGGTGTCAGTTACAGATTTGCATAAGAATGGCTTAAATCCGGCACGACCCAACGCGTTCGACGTGGGCGCACACACACGAGGACATGCCAATGAAAATCACCGCCGCGACGGCCGCCCCACTCGGCTGCGCCGGGCTCTGCGCGCAAGCGCGCGGGCCATGCCGTGCATCGGGCGGCTCGCGCCTCGCGGGTCGCGTCTCAAGCCGCCGACGAATGTTCGACCACGCGCGAGCGCACGCGGCGCTCGCGCGGGGGCGAAACCGAAACCATCTGCCCGGGCGCCGCGCCATCGATCGACGCCGTGTCGAGCCAGCGCAGCGCGATCGGCCATAAACGCGACTCGAACCGGCTATGGAAAAACGCGAAATGCCCGATTGCCTCTGTCTCGATCTCGCTCGGATCGATGCGAAGGTGCACGCGCTCGTCGCTTCCTTCGAAATACGCGAGCAAGCGCTCGATGGCGGGCACGGTGCCGAACGGATCGTCGGTCGTGCTGATGGCCAGCAGCGGCGCGCGCAGGAACGAAAATCGGCGCGCGAGCTCCGCGGCACGCGCATCGTCAATGGCGAAGGGCGCGCCGCGATAGGTGTCCTCGAAACGCGCGCGGCTGCGTGCCCAGGAATGCGCGACGCCGAGCGGCGTGTCTTCCATCCAGCCCAGCCGGCGCGCCGGAACATAGCCGAACAGGCCGGCGAGCGCAGGCATCGCGACGTGCCACTTGAGCAGCATGGCGAGCCGGCTACGCGGGGCATAGTCGCGCCAATACGCGTACTGCGCTCCCACGGTGACGACGCGCCGAATCGATGTGTTCGATGGCGCGAGCCCGATCAGGCATCCGCCGATACTGTGAGCCACCACGTCGATCGGTTGGCCGGCAAACGCGCGCGTCGTGTAGCGCAACGCCGCTTCGAAGTCGCGTCCGCCCCAATCGAGCCAACTGGCCTGAAATCCAGCGAGCCGACCGGGCCTCGATTCGCCGATTCCACGATAGTCGTACAGCAGCACGTCGCGCCCCGATTTGCACAGGTAGTCGGCGAATCGGAAGTAGTAGCGGCAGCGCACCGACGTTGCGGCGTTGACGATGACGACAGGTCGCGGCGAGGCGGCGGCCAGCGCATCGTCGGCGCGCCACACGAATCCGCGAAGCGGCACGCCGTCGGTCGCCTCGAAGGCGACGCTGCGCGGTTGTGCGTTCGTACTCGGGTGCCGACGCTTCATCGTGTCTCCAGGGCTGTCGTCGAAGTGTGCGCCGATGGACGCGGTCGCGCCCATCGCCATGAAGTGCTTATTTGAGCCGAAGCCGTGCCTCGACTCAACCTACTCTCCCATCACTTTCGCATGAGGTAAACGCATGACAACGCCTCTCGTTCGACTTGCGCCGCTCGATTTGATCCGCGGCTTCGTCGCGGTCGGCCGCCGCATGAGCGTAACGCTCGCGGCGGAGGACCTGTGTCTGACCCAATCGGCCGTCAGCCGGCAGATTCACTCGCTCGAGGATGCGCTCGGCGTGTCGCTGTTCCACCGCGGCTATCGGTCGATTTCGTTCACACCCGCGGGCGAGCGCTTGTTCCGCACCGCCGACAGCGTCGTGCGCCAGTTGCAGGACGCGTTCGACACGATCGTGCGGCCCGCCGAGCGCCGGCCCGTCACCATCACGGCGAGCATCAGCCTGGCCGCGTTGTGGCTGCTGCCGCGGCTCCCAGAGCTACAGCGCCGCTACCCCACGCTCGACGTACGCGTCGCGGCCAACGACAAAGTGCTCGATCTGCGCACCGAGGGGATCGATCTGGCGATTCGCTGCGCCAGCATAGCCGGTGCACCGTCCGGCGCGACGCGTTTGTTCGACGAAGCGATCCCGCCGATCGCGCATCCGTCGCTCGCAAACGACCAACCCGACGCCGATGCCGACGCCGCCGCCCTCGCGCAGCATGGGTCGATCGAATGCGCGAGCGGCCACGCTTACTGGCTGATTCAGGCCGACGCGGCCGCGCGGCAAGAGGTGCGCGACGTCGCGCAATGGCTCGCTGAGCAAGCACGCGGGGTCAAGGCAGTTCCCGCTAGACCGGCAAATTCGGAGACAGCCCAACCATGCGACGCGGCCGAGCGCGTCGCCCTGTCGCAAGCAGGATAGAAGCGAAACGTCAACACCACCACTAATGGTAGTTGCCGCACCCGTGTGCCGCGGGTGAAATCGACGGCGGTTGAGTACGGCGCCCGACCACACTGGCGGGCCCTGCTCCCTCCCGGAGGTGACACCCGATGCGCATGCCCCTGCTGCAAATCGAATCGCTCGCCGCCGGCTACGGCAAGAGCGAAGTACTCGACGATGTCTCGCTCGCCCTCTCCTCGGGCACGCTGGCCTATGTGCTGGGCGCGGGGGGCGCGGGCAAGACAACGCTCTTGATGACGATCGCGGGCCTGTTACGGCCCAAGCGCGGCGCGATCCGTCTCGACGGCGAGGACACCCGGCGCAAACGGCCGAGCGAACTGCTGGCGCGCGGTATCGCCTACGTCCCGCATAACCGCTTGCTGTTCAGTTCGTTGTCCGTGCACGACAATCTGCTCGCCGGCGTGTGGCGCGAAACCGACCGCCCGCGCATCGAAGCGGACGCCGCGCGCCTCGCGCAACGCCTGCCCTTTCTGAAAACATACGAACGTCAAAGCGCCTGCCGGCTCACGAACGGCGAGCGGCAATTGCTTGCGATCGCGCGTGCCCTGATGTCGCGCCCGCGCCTGCTGCTGCTCGACGATCCCTTCGACGCGCTGGCGCCCGCCGAAACGAAGCGGGTGGCGGGATTCGGTGCGGAACTCGCCGCCGAGGGAACCGCTGTGGTGATTGCGCAACGAACCGCGTCGACCGATGCATCGTCGACCGAGCCGGCCTACCTGCTCGACGGCGGGCGTCTGAGCCGCTCCGCGGCCCCGGACGCTCCGGCGGCGCCAGGTCGCTCGCCCTCGCTTTGAAGCGCGTGTCGCGCCGGCGTTTTCGTGCTTTTCCTCGGATGCGGAGGCGGATCCGAGTGCTTATGCGCGAGCCGGTCGCACAGTCAATCAATAAAGCGCAGAACGATTCGCATGACGCGGACACATCCAAGCATTGGATAATTATCGGCGAGTCGATTTTCGCAAAATCGCAAAAATACGCAGCGCTTATAATCCGAATTGGACATGAACATGGAGATGCCGGCCGCCGCCGACCCCGAATAATTGGCCGCACGCCGCGAAAATCAAACCCTCGACGCGCCGATACCTTCGGCGCGTCTCTCAAGCAGTCATTGAAGCAACCCGAGCATCGCCGCACGCACGACGGCGGCCGTCTTGTTCGTGGTTTTGAGCTTGGTCACCGCGTTCTTCACGTGAAAATTCACGGTGTCGACCGAGATGACGAGGATCTTCGAGATCTCCCCCGACGTTTTGCCGTCGGCGGCCCACTTGAGCACCTCGACCTCGCGGTCGGTCAGCCCGCGCTCCGGGTCGGCCATCAGCGTCGGCATCAGCACGCGCTTGAGCGACAAATGCGCGGTGCTGACGAGCCAACGCATCTTGACCTCGTTCTCGGCCAATTCGTCCGGCGTGAGCGGCCGGCTCGAGCGCGCGAGCGTCAGCATGCCGCCCACGCCGCAACTGTCGAACGCCGACTGCGCCCAACCGTAGCGCAGCCCGTGAGACTGCGCCTCGCGCCACAGCTCCGGCACGCCGGAAAACAGCGCATCGCTCCAGACGATCGGCGACTGGGACCGGCGCGCATGCTGCACGGTCGGGTCGATGTCGAAGTAGCGCGCATCTTGGTAGCGCTTCTTCCACGCCTCCGGATAATTGCTCAGCAAACGCGTTTTCGGCTTGGACAGCGGCCACGGCGCCCGCAAGCCATAGGCGCAAAATTCGAAGCCCAAACCGCGTGCGGCGGCTTCGATTTTGCTGAAGATCTCCGTATCGGAGCCCGTGCGATTCAAATCGTGCAACAAGTCCTCGGCCCAGCTTTTCATTTATGCCTCCTTGTCGTCGCGCAAGCCTTGCGAGCGACCCGCGCGATACCGGAACGGCCGCCCGCGGCGGCCGAAGTATCGACATCCTGGGTGCAGCTCCCGCGACTCGGCACTAGCCGAGCCGCGGCTCTCGGTGAGATGCACGCCAAAGGCTCTTCTATATTTCCCTACCGAAACATCGATAGACTGATTTAAACGAACGCAATCATCGCACATTTTTGGTCATTGCGAATTCGAGGCAAACCTCGTTAACCGTTTAGCCCTTCAAGACGAGAAATTAATACCGGCGAGATAATTCCATTCAGCCAAGATCGACGTCATATTTACGCGGATTCGACGTATCGATTATGCGTTTATGCGGATATGCGTCGCGAGTCACGGCGTTCGCGCTCGCCGTCGCGCCCGAGGCTTAGCCCTGCCCCGGCGCGCGAAGCTTCCGGGCTTGCGCATTGCTCACACGAAACGGCGGGAACGCCCGCGGCGAGGGAACGCGAAACAGAAGCCCGATTCGTGCGCCAGAACACACGATGGACCCTGCACAGGCGTTCGGCGCACGATTACACTAGTACGAGCGTCGTCAGCGCGCCATCGCGCCACGACGCGATGGCGCGCGACGGGCCGAAAGCCGTCGCGGCGCGTCGCGGCGGCGGCGAAAGGCGAGAGCGCGCTCGGGGGCGACGCTGCCCAGGGAGCCTGATCATGAATCGCCCGCTCGCCCGCCTGCCCTTGCGCTATATCGCCACGATGTCGCCGGGCGCGCGATGGAAATGGCTCACGCTCGTCGGCATTGCCGCGCTGATCGGCGTGCTCGCCTATGGGGTCTCGCTCGAAATGCAGACCTCCCGTCTACAGGCGCGTTACTTCGCGAATATCGGCCGGCAGATATCGTTTTCAGTCGGACCCGGGGCGAGCGACAGCATCCGATTCCCCTCGCCGGGCGGCCCCTACGACGTGCGTTTCGGCTATGCGCGCATGCCCGATTTCGAAGCACGATTGCGAGCGCGCGGTTTTGTCGTGACGAGTCAGGCGCGCGATTCGTCGATGATGAAATCCGTCGCCGACCAAGGCCTCTTCATTCCCTACGCGGAAAAGGATCAGGCCGGTCTGCGCCTGTTCGACGAGCAAGGCGTGCCGCTATTTAGCGCCCGCTACCCCGCCCTCGCCTATGCCGATTTCGATTCCATTCCGCCCTTGATCGTGGGGGCCCTGACGTTCATCGAGGATCGCTATCTGCTCGATGCGAGCCAGCCGGACCGCAATCCGGCCATCGATTGGGGCCGATTCGGGCGCGCGCTGTGGGATCAGGCGCTTCGGCTCGTCAACCGCCATCAGTCCACGCCAGGGGGAAGCACGCTAGCCACGCAGACCGAGAAGTTCCGGCACTCGAAGGGGGGGCGCACCGCGACGCCGCCCGAAAAGCTGCGCCAGATTGCGTCGGCTTCGGTCCGCGCCTATCTAGGCGGAGAAAACACGACCGACGCCCGCAAAGCCGTCGTCGTGCATTACCTGAACACCGTGCCGTTAGCCGCGCGAGCCGGCATCGGCGAAATCGAGGGATTGGGCGACGGCTTGACGGCTTGGTACGGCCGCGACTTCGAGGAAGTCAATCGCCTGCTTGCGCAGGCGGGCGCGGAGACCGGCAACGGCCCGCTCGCACCGGGCGTACTGGCGGAGCAAGCGTTGGCGTTCAAGCAAGCGCTTTCCCTCTTGATTGCCCAGCGTGCGCCGTCGTATTACCTCGTGCGCAACCACCCGGCGCTCGAACGGTTGACCGACAGCTACCTGCGCGTGCTGGCCGCCAACGGCGTCATTTCGGCGCCGCTGCGCGACGCAGCGCTCGCGGCCTCGCTCGATCTGCACAAAGCCGAGCCGCCGAAGCCGGCTACCTCGTTCGTCACGCGCAAAGCCGTGACGCTCGTACGCGCGCAATTGGAGCAAGCGCTCGGCGTGAACGGGTTCTACGATCTCGACCGGCTCGACCTCACCGTGCATTCCACGCTGAACGCCGCGGTGCAGCGCGTCGTCAGCGAACGGCTTGCGCAGGCGGCGACCGTCGACGGCGCCAAAGCGGCGGGGTTGTATGGGTTCGAGATGCTGCGCACGGGCGACGACCCGTCCAAGATCTCCTTCAGTTTCGCCCTATTCGAACGCATGAACGGCGGCGATGTCGTGCGTGTACAGACCGATAGCGTGAACCAGCCGTTCGACATCAACGGCGGCGCGCGGCTCAACCTAGGTTCGACCGCCAAGCTGCGCACGGTGATCACCTATCTGCAAATCGTGTCGGCACTGCACGCGCGCTACGCGCCGCTCACCAACGCCGAGCTGAAACACGTCAGCGTCGATCCGATCGATGGGCTATCGCGATGGGCCGTCGACTACCTTTCGCACACGAACGACAAGTCGCTGTCCGCGATGCTCGACGCGGCCGTCGAGCGCAAGTACTCGGCGAGCCCCGGCGAGACGTTCTACACCGGCGGCGGCGCGCAAGCGTTCTCGAACTTCGACAAATCCGACAACGGGCGCATTCTGACCGTTCGCGATGCATTCCAGCATTCGGTGAACCTCGTGTTCGTCCGACTCATGCGCGACATCGTCCACTACGAGATGGTGAGCAGCGCCGGGCCCTCCGCGCACTGGTACGACGACCCCGCCACGCGTCGTCGTTACCTCGTGCAGTTCGCCGATGGCGAAAGCCTCGTCTACTTGCACCGGTTCTACGTGAAGTACCACGGCAAATCGGCCGACGACGCGCTCGACACGCTCGTAGCCGATATGCGCAAGAGCCCGCCCAAGCTCGCCACGGCGCTGCGCAGCGTCGCACCCGACGCGTCGTTCGTTTGGTTCGCGCAGCGCATGCGAGCCGCGCTCGCGCATACGCCGGCCGCATCGCTGTCCGACGAGGATCTCGCCAAGCTGTACGCGAAGTACGGCGTGGACAAGTTCAACTTGAACGACCGAGGTTATATCGCGGGCGTGCACCCGATCGCGCTTTGGATGCTCGCCTATTTGCGCACGCACCCGAACGCGACCGAGGACGAACTGCGCAAGGCGAGTCGAGACGCGCGCCTCACGTCGTACGCTTGGCTCTTCAAGACGCGCCACCATGCCACCCAAGACCGGCGCATACGTCGCATGGTCGAGCTGCAGGCATACGAGGCCATCGGCAAATCGTGGCGCGCGCTCGGCTATCCTTTCGAGACGGTCACGCCATCGTACGCCGCCGCGATCGGCGCGTCGGGCGATCGGCCCGCGGCCCTCGCGCAACTGATCGGCATCCTCGCGAACGACGGCAAGATGCGGCGAGCACAAAGCGTCGACACGCTCGACTTCGCCGTCGGCACGCCGTTCGAAACGCATTTCGCCCACGCATCGAGCCCCGGTCATGACGTCGTCTCGCCGGAGATCGCCTCGGTCGCGCGTGCTTTGCTGCACGACGTCGTTCAAGGCGGCACCGGCGCACGACTGTCGAGCGGGCTACCGCTAGGCGACGGGCGCTCGCTTCCGGTGTATGGCAAGACGGGTACGGGCGATCAGCGATTGAACGTGTATGCGCGCGGCGCGCGTCTCATCGAATCGCGCAAGGTCAATCGAACCGCCACGTTCGTCTTCGTCATCGGCGACCGTTTCTACGGCACGTTGACGGCGTACACGCACGAGCCGTATGCCGCGCGCTACGACTATACGAGCGCCATGGCCGTGCAACTGCTCAAATCGCTCGGCCCCGCGCTAGCGCCAATCCTCGAAACGAACGAGGCGCCCGCGACCGCCGCCACGGCGCAAGCCGATCCCGCTGCGCCCACCCCTGCGTTCTGACCCTGGGGGGTGTCGAAAGCCCCCGTCCTCTTGCGTCGCCGCCTGCCGCGCTTTGCGCGCGGTCTGGGCACGCGCGTTGCGAAGAGATCCGTGTCGCACGTGCGGCATACCGTAAAAGGAGCTCACATGAACAAGGACCAAGTGAAGGGCGTAACGGAAAAGGCGAAGGGCAAGGTGAACCAAGCGGTCGGCAAGGTCACCAACGACCCGGCTCAGCAAGCCAAGGGCGACCTCCAAGAAGCCGCCGGGGAAATCCGCAAGGGTTACGGCGACGCCAAGGAAGACGTGAAGGACGAGCTCAACCGCGACCGTGACGTGAAGAAGCACCACTAGTCGCCACTCGGCGGCATGCTCGCCGCGCGAAAGACAGGCGTGGCGGAGTGCGGGGCGGGCCCGGCTATCTCAGCGGGCCCGCCCCGTTTTTCTGGCTTGTTCGAGGATGAAGTCGACGAACGTGGCCGCCGCGCGCGTCTGGTGGCGATCGGGCATGTAAAGCAGATACATGCGAGTGCCGAAGATACTCAGCCTCCACGGATCGAGCGTCGTCACGACCTCCCCGCTCGCCATATCGTCTTGCACCACATAATCGGGGACGATCCCCACCCCAAGACCCGCGAGTACCGCCTGGCGCAGAAACAGAAAGTTTTCCGAAATGAGCGTAGGCTCCAGCAGCACCTCGTGGCGATCGTCGCCCAGGTACGCCGCCACTCGCAGTTCTCTCCCGACGACAGTCGCGGTAATCAACGGGGTCGTGCGCAACGCATCGAGCTCGGTCGGCAATCCATGCTCGCTTGCATACGCTTTGGACGCGCAGGCGACGTAGCGCACCGCGCCCATGTCGCGCGCAACGAGATTTTGGGGCGGTTCGGACATGACTCGCACCGCGATGTCGACCTCGTCGCGCAGAAGGTCCTCCACACGGTTTTCAAACACGACGTCGAGCACGATGCCCGGGTGCAGGCGCTTGAACTCGAGCAGCCAGTCGGCCATGACGAGTTGGCCATAGCCGCTCGGTACAGAAAGACGCACGCGCCCTTGTAGCGTTCGGCCGAGCGTTTCGACCGTCTCCTGCGCCGCTTCGAGCGCGCGACGGATGGCGCGGCCGTGCTCGACCAGGCGCAATCCCGCCTCGGTCGGCTCGACACGCCGCGTCGTACGGCGCACGAGCTGCAGCCCCAGCGCGCGCTCGAACTGGTTGAGGTGGTAGCTGACGTTCGCACGCGTCATCTTGAGCCGCCGCGCCGCCTCGCTCAGATTGCCGGCCTCCAAGATCTCGACCAGCAAAGAGAGGGAATTAAGGTCCATAACGCGGCGTGCTTCCACCCTTTATCGTCAAATTTCCTTTGACAGTCTGTCAATGCCTGCGCGGATTGTCAATTGCCGCTAGCCCCCTGACAATCGGAGATCGTCCACCTCTCCCCGCCTCACACCCATGACTCCCTCATCCGCCTCCCCCGTCGTTTCTCGGAACCTGCACGGCAACATCCTCGTCGTCACGATCGACCACCCGAGCGTCAACGCCCTGAGCGTCGATGTGCGGCGCGCTCTGGCGGAAGCGATCGAGGCGGCCGAGGCCGATCAGGCCGTCGCGGCCGTCCTCATCGTCGGCGCGGGCCGTAATTTCATCGCCGGCGCAGACATCCGCGAGTTCGGCAAGCCGCCGCTGCCGCCGCTGCTGCCGTCGGTGTGCAACCGCATCGAGGCGTGCTCGAAGCCGGTCGTGGCCGCGATTCACGGCGCCGCGCTCGGCGGCGGGCTCGAAGTGGCCTTGGCCGCGCATTACAGGCTCGCGGTACGCGGCGCCAAGCTCGGCTTGCCGGAAGTGCAGCTCGGGTTGCTGCCCGGCGCAGGCGGCACGCAGCGAGCGCCACGGCTGATCGGCGCCGCGCAAGCGCTCGACTTGATGCTCTCGGGCCGCCAAGCGCGCGCGGAGGAAGCGCTCTCGCTCGGCCTCGTCGATCGTCTCGGCGCAACGGACGACATCCTCGGCGAAGGCCTCGCCTACGCGCGCGAATTGCTCGCCGCGAAAGCAGGCGTGCGGCCGACGCGGGCCGCAACGGCGCTCGCCGATACACAAACCGCCCGCGCCGCCATCGAAACCGCGCGCAAGGAAACGGCCGCGCGTACGCGGGGCCTCTTTTCGCCGCTGAAGATCGTCGATGCCGTCGAAGCCGCACTGACGCTGCCGTTCGACGAGGGCCTCGCCCTCGAACGGAAGCTGTTCGTCGAGTGCCTCGAAAGCCCGCAGCGCGCCGGGCTCATTCACGCATTCTTCGCCGAACGCGAAGTGGCGAAAGCACCCGAAACGAAAGCCGCGACGCCGCGCCCGATCGCGACGATCGGCGTCGTCGGCGGCGGCACGATGGGGGCAGGCATCGCCGTCGCCGTGCTCGACGCGGGACTGCCGGTGACGATGATCGAACGCGACGACGAAGCGCTCGCACGCGGGCGTGGACACGTCGAACGGGTCTACGACGGCCTCGTCGCGAAAGGCCGCATCAAAGCCGAAGCGAAGGACGCGGCCCTCGCACGATTCACGGGCAGCACATCGTACGATGCGCTTGCCGGCGTGGACCTCGTCATCGAAGCCGTGTTCGAGGACATGTCCGTCAAGAAGGCCGTCTTCACCGAACTCGATCGCGTCTGCAAGCGTGGCGCGATTCTCGCCACGAATACGTCCTATCTCGACATCGACGAAATCGCGGACGCTACCTCGCGCCCGAGCGACGTCATCGGCCTGCACTTCTTTTCGCCGGCCAATGTCATGAAGCTGCTGGAAATCGTCGTGCCGGGGCGGGTAAGCGCGGATGTCGTCGCCACCTCGTTCGAGCTCGCCAAGCAATTGCGCAAGGTGCCGGTGCGCGCCGGTGTATGCGACGGCTTCATCGGCAATCGCTTGCTCGCCGTCTACCGCACCGCGGCGGACTACTTGATGGAGGATGGCGCATCGCCCTATCAAATCGATCGCGCGATGCGCGAGTTCGGTTATCCCATGGGCCCCTATCAAGTGGTCGACCTCGCCGGCGGCGACATTGGCTGGGCCGCGCGCAAGCGTCGCGCACCCACGCGCGACCCGCGCATGCGCTACGTCGAAATCGCCGATCGACTTTGCGAACGCGGCTGGTTCGGCCAAAAGACCGGGCGTGGCTTCTACCTGTATGAACAAGGCTCGCGCAGCGGCACGCCCGATCCCGAAGTCGAAGCGATCATCGAAGCCGAGCGTGTGCGCGTGGGCGTTTCGCCGCGTAGCTTCACCGACGAGGAAATCGTGCGCCGCCTGATGTGCGCCGTCATCAACGAAGCGGCGAACGTCGTGCGCGAAGGCATCGCCTTGCGCCCGCTCGACGTCGACGTCGCGCTGATCTACGGCTATGGTTTTCCGCGCTACCGAGGCGGCCCGATGAAGTACGCCGATATGCTCGGGTTGCCGACCGTGCTGGCGGAACTGACGCGGCTGTCGCAAGAGGACGCGTTCTTTTGGCGGCCCTCGCCGCTCATCGTCGAACTCGTCGACCGCGGAGCCGCCTTTTCGAGCTTGAACGGCACGGCGGCATAATGGATCTCACATTCACCGAGCAAGAAGAAGCGTTTCGCAGCGAGGTCAGGCGCTTCCTCGACGAGCGCTTGCCGGCGCGCACGGCGCACAAAGTCAAACATGGGTTGAGGCTAACCCGTGAGGACATGGCCGAGTGGCATGCGACTCTCCATGCGCGCGGCTGGCTCGCGAGCCACTGGCCGCGCGAGTACGGCGGCACCGGTTGGAGCCCCGTCGAGCGGTTCATCTTCGACAACGAATGCGCGTTGGCGGGTGCGCCGCGCATCGTGCCGTTCGGCGTGAACATGCTGGGCCCCGTGCTGATCAAGTATGGCAGCGAGGCGCAAAAGCGGCATTGGCTGCCGCGCATTCTGGACGGCAGCGATTGGTGGTGCCAAGGCTACTCGGAGCCGGGCGCGGGCTCCGATCTCGCTTCGCTGTCCACGCGCGCCGTTCGGGGCGTGGATGCCGACGGCGAGCACTTTATCGTCAACGGTCAGAAGACATGGACGACGCTCGGGCACTACGCGAACATGATCTTCTGCCTGGTACGGACGGCCACCGACGTGCGCAAGCAGGAAGGCATCGGCTTTCTCCTGATCGACATGGGCACGCCGGGCGTCGAAGTGCGCCCCATCGTCACACTCGACGGCGAACACGAAGTGAACGAGGTCTTCTTCACCGACGTGCGTGTGCCCGCGGCCAACCTCGTCGGAGAAGAAACCCGCGGTTGGACTTATGCGAAGTACCTGCTCACTTACGAGCGAACCAATATCGCAGGCGTCGGGTTCTCCGTGGCAGCGCTCGAACGGCTGGAACGCGCCGCGGCGAAGATCATGCACCGGGGGCGCCCGCTTGCCGAGGACCCGCTCTTCGCGGCTCGTCTTGCGCGCATCGCGATCGATTTGGACAACATGAAGACGACGAACCTGCGCATGATCGCGGCGACGGCGGGCGGCGGCGCGCCGGGCGCCCAAAGTTCGATGCTGAAAGTGCGAGGCACGCAGATCCGTCAGGACATCGCCGCGCTGATGCGGCGCGCGCTCGGGCCCTACGCTCAGCCGTTCGTCGACGAAGCGTTCGACGACGGCTACGAGGGCGAGCCGCTGGGCCCGTTCGACGCGCCCGATGCAGCCAAGAGCGACTTCAACAACTACAAGCTTTCCATCTTCGGCGGATCGAACGAGATCCAGAAGAACATCATCGCAAAAGCGATCCTTGAACTCTGAGATGACCCGACGATGAACTTCGAATTGACCGACGAGCAACGCATGCTTGCCGACACGCTCGCGCGTTTCGTCTCCGAGCAGTACGGCTTCGGGACGCGCCAACGCCATGTATCGTCTTCCGAAGGCTTCGATCGCGCGATGTGGCGCCGCTTCGGTGAGCTTGGCGCGATCGGGGCGTTGTTCTTGCCTGAGCATGGCGGCTTCGGCGGGGCGGGCGACGACATCGCCGTCGTGTTCGAACAACTGGGCCGAGGGCTCGTGGTCGAGCCGTTCCTGGGCGCGCTCGTTGCCGGCCGCGCGATCGCGTCAGGCGGCAACGAGACACAGCGCGCTTGGCTCGCCGGCCTGATCGACGGCGAAACGGTGGCCGCCTTTGCCTTTGGCGAGCCCAATTCGCGCTACGAACTCGCGCGCGTGAGCACGAGCGCGGCACGCACGAACGAAGGCTGGCGCTTGAACGGCGAAAAAGCGGTCGTTCTTTACGGGGAAGCGGCCGACGGCTTCGTCGTTTCCGCGCGCACGAGCGGCGCCGTCGACGACGAACAAGGCATCTCGCTGTTTTGGGTGCCGAGGGGAGCCTCCGGATTCGCCCTGCGCGGCTATCCGCTGATCGACGGCGGTCGGGGCGCCGAACTCCTGCTGTGCGGGACCGCGTTGCCTGCCGACGCGCTGCTCGGCCCGCTCGACGGCGGATTCGCGCTGCTCGAGACGGCAGTCGGCTTCGGCCTGCTTGCCTTGTGCGCCGAAGCGCTGGGCGCGATGGAAACCGCATTCGCCGCCACGCTCGACTACTTGCGCACACGCCGCCAGTTCGGTGTGCCGATCGGCAGCTTCCAAGCATTGCAGCACCGCATGGCCGATCTTGCGATCGATCTTGAACAAGCGCGCTCGGCCGTCATCAACGCCGCTGCCGCGCTCGATGCGCCGCGGCTCGTACGCGAGCGTGCGCTGTCGGCCGCCAAATACACCGTCGGGCAGGTCGGCACGCGCCTCTCGCGAGAGGCCGTGCAGCTGCACGGCGGCATCGGCATGACCTGGGAGCTGCCGCTCGCGCACTATGCCAAGCGGCTCGTGATGATCGACCATGAACTCGGCGACGAAGACCACCATCTTCAGCGGTACATTGCGCTCGGCATCGACGCCGCGCAAGCCTCTTAACGGGGTGCTTGTTGCGACGCGTGATAAGCACGCAGCGCATCCCCCGTGGCCGCATCGGCCGGAAAGAATGCTTCGATGGCGAGTTCGGAGAGCGTAACGTCGACGGGCGAACCGAACACGGTCGTCGTGCTGAAAAACGAAAGCACGCCGATGTCGGTGCGCAGACGAAACGGCACGACGACATCGGCAAGCGGCGCCGGCTCGCGGCTCGGTTCAAGATCCGCGCCGGGCGGCGCCGGGTAA
>DATJJH010000155.1:0-4239 GCA_035492395.1 Trinickia sp.
ATCATACACCAGCCGGTGCCGAGCCACGCGCGGCTTGCCCGCGAACGCTTCGGCCACGATGGTGACCGTGTAGTGGCCGCCCGCGGCCGCCCCCGCGTGCCCTGCATGCTGGGCGCTGTCGTCGCGCACGTCGATCGACTCGGGCGCGAGCGCCTTCGCGAGGCGGCCCTCGATGAAGGCGAGGCGAGCGCCGGCCGAGGCGGCGAGGAAATCGGAGGCTTCGCTCATGACTCATTCCTCCTTCATATACTTCGCCAGCCAAAGGCTTTGCGCGACGATGAACACGAACATCGCGCCCGTGGTGCCGAACAGCTTGAAGTTGACCCACTGCGCCTCGGTGAAGTTTCCGACGACATAGAGGTTGGCGATCCCGAGCGCGACGAAGAACAGCGCCCAGGCGATGTTCAGCTTGTCCCACACAGGCGTGGGCAGCGTCAGTTGCTTGCCCATCATCTTTTCGATGAGATTCTTGCGGAAACCGTAGCGCGCAACGGCCAGGCCGGCGGCGAACAGCCAATAGAGCGCGGTCGGCTTCCATTGGATGAACTTTTGGTTGTGCAGCACGAGCGTCGCCCCGCCGAAGACGACGATGACCCCCAAGCTGACCCAGAGCATCGGATCGACCTTCCGGTGGCGGAACGCGACCCACGCAACTTGCAGCAGCGTTGCTGCGATCGCCACGGCCGTGGCCGTGAAGATGCCCCAAAGCTTGAACGCAACGAAAAACAGGATGATCGGGAACAGATCGAAAAGAAATTTCATGAAAGCTGAGCTGGAGAGTCCGAAAGCGTCGAGGGGCGGGGCGTGCCGCATCAGCCAGGCACATGCCGCGCCGGACGAAGCGCCCGGTGCGACGCGCCGCGCGCCGGTCCGACGACGCGGCGACGCCTTGCCGCCTACTTGGGCTCGAATTGTAGCGCAGCCGAATTGATGCAGTACCGCAGGCCGGTCGGGGCGGGGCCGTCTTCGAACACGTGGCCCAAATGCGCGCCGCATTGCTTGCAGCGCACCTCGATGCGCAGCATGCCGTGCGTGCGATCGGTCTTCTCTTCGATCACCTCGCCGTTGATCGGCTTGAAATAGCTCGGCCAGCCGCAGCCGGCGTCGAACTTCGTCGACGATTCGAACAGCGGGGCGCCGCAGCAGACGCAGTCGTAGACGCCGCCTTCCCAATGGTCCCAGTAGCGTCCGGTAAACGGGCGCTCCGTAGCCGCGTGGCGCGTGACTTCATATTCCATGTCGGACAACTGCTCGCGCCACGCCTGATCGGTTTTCCGGACCTCGTAGTCGTCGCGCGGCGCTTCGGCGTTATCGGGCAAGCCGGTGGGGCGTTCGTTCATATCGATGTGTCTCCGAAAAAACGGCACGGCTCTTGGCGCATGCCGGGTGGGTAGCGTCGGCGGCGGCGACAGTGCGGCGCATCGTCCGCCGATTCAATGTATGTACGTTGCCGAACGCGAGTCGGATGCAGGGCGCGGTATGCGAAGCAACCCCGTAGCAGACCGCAGCGGCCGCATTCGGTTCACGATGAGCAGCTCACTTCGAGCGTCCCGGCCCAATCGGGCGGCAGCGCTGCGTAAGCCTCGTTTTCGGGCTGCTCGTCGAACGGACGGCGCAGCACGGCCGCGAGCCGCTCCAGTTCGGAAAAATCCTTTTCTTTCGCCCGCCGAATCGCCGTTTCGGCGAGATGATTGCGCAAGACGAATTTCGGATTGACGCGGTCCATCGCCTCGCGGCGCTCGGCATCGTCTCGCGGCTCGGCGGCCAATCGGGCGCGATAGTCGGTCAGCCAGCCGTCGATGCCGGGTAGATCGAGGAACAAGTCACGTACGGGGCCATCGCCGCTCGCATCGTGTCGCGACACTTTCGATAGCCCTCTGAATGTCAGCGTGAAATCGGCACGGCTCGCGTGCATGAGTTCGAGCAGCCGATCGACGCGCGCGGTGTCGCCCTCGCGGGTCTGGGCGAGGCCGAGCTTGGCTTGGAATCGCTGTTCCAGCGCGGGCGAGAAGTGCTCCTTGAACCGTCCGAGCACACCCTGCGCGTCAGCGACCGACCGTTCCGTCCGGGCCGCTTCGTCGTAGTGCGCGCCCACGAGCGGCAGCAGCGCCTGCGCCAGGCAAAAGCAGTTCCAGTAGCCGATCTGCGGCTGCATCCGGTAGGCGTATCGGCCTTGCGAGTCGGAGTGATTGCAGACATAGCCGGCGTCGAAACCGTCGACGAAACCGAACGGGCCGTAGTCGATCGTCAGGCCGAGGATCGACATGTTGTCGGTATTCATCACGCCGTGGCAGAAGCCGACCGCCTGCCATTGCGCCATCAGTACAGCCGTGCGCGCGACGACGGCGTCGAGCAAGGCGAGGTAGGAATCGTCGGCCTCGCGGCAGGCCGGATAGAAGCGGTCGATGACGTGATCGGCCAACGCGCGCAGCTCGCTCGTGCGATCGGCGGCGTAAAAGTGCTCGAAATGGCCGAAGCGGATGAAGCTTTCCGATACGCGGGTGACGACGGCGGCCGTCTCGATCTCCTCGCGCCGCACCGGCTGGTCCGAACCGATGACGGCGAGTGCGCGCGTCGTCGGAATGCCGAGATGATGCATGGCTTCGGAGCACAGGAATTCGCGGATCGACGAGCGCAGGACGGCACGACCATCGCCCATGCGCGAGTACGGTGTACGCCCGGCGCCCTTGAGCTGGAGCTCATAACGCACGCCGCCATGCTCCAATTCGCCCAGCGAGAGCGCGCGGCCGTCGCCGAGCTGGCCCGCCCACACGCCGAATTGATGGCCGGAGTAGACCGCGGCATAGGGCAGCGCGGCTTGCGGCCATTCGCGCGTGGCATTGCCGATGAACAGTTCGGCGAAGCCCGGCTCGGACACGATGGCGGGATCGAGCCCGAGCACGCGCGCCGCTTCGTCCGAAAAGCCGACGACGTACGGATCGCGCAAGGGTGACGCCGGCAGGCGCGTATAGAAGGCGCCGCCTAGGCTCGCGAACGCATTTGGGCGTGCTGCGGATAAAGCCTCGGTCAGAGACGCGATACGGGCGGACGGTTCGGCAAAGCTTGGGGAAAACGACATATTGAGGGCCTCGCAGTTACCCGATATTGTAAGTCGCCGCCTCGCGGCGCGCAGAGCGTGGCTAAACCCGCGCGCATGCGCGACCTGCGAGGCGAGAGCGATCCGAACCGTCCACCATGCGAGGAGACCCCCGCCATGCAAACGCCGTTGCTGGGCCAGATGATGGACGTACCGCTGAACGTGTCGACGCTGCTCGCGCATGCCGCGCGCTACGCGGGCGACACCGAGATCGTGTCGCGCCGCATCGAAGGCGACATTCATCGCTATACCTACCGCGACTGCGAGCGCCGCGCGAAACAGCTGGCCAAAGCGTTGATGAAATTAGGCGTCGAGCGAGGCGACCGAATCGGAACCCTCGCCTGGAACGGCTACCGGCACCTCGAAGCCTATTACGGCACGACAGGCTTCGGCGCCGTTTGCCATACGATCAACCCACGGCTCTTTCCAGAGCAAATCGCCTATATCGTCAATCACGCCGAGGATCGCTACATCCTATTCGACACGACGTTCGCACCGCTCGTGGCCATGCTTGCGCCGCGCTGCCCGAAGGTGTTGGGATGGATCGCGCTGGCCGACGACGAAAACGTCCCGTCGATCGACGCGCCGCTGCTTGGGTACGAATCGCTCGTGACGGCGCAGGACGGCGACTTTGCATGGCCCGAGCTGGACGAAAGGCTTGCCTCGTACCTGTGCTACACGTCGGGCACGACCGGACATCCAAAAGGCGCGCTGTATTCCCATCGCTCAGTCTATTTGCACGCGATGGGCGCCGCGTTGCCCGATGCCATGGGATTTTCGGCTCACGATTCGGTGCTGCCGGTCGTACCGATGTTTCACGTCAATGCATGGGGCATCCCCCATGGCGCGCCGCTAGCGGGCGCCAAACTCGTTTTTCCAGGCAAGGACCTCGACGGCAAGTCGCTGTTCGAGTTGATGGAGGCGGAACGGGTGACGTTTTCGGCGGGCGTGCCAACGGTTTGGATGGGTCTGCTCGCGCACGTGAAATCGCTCGGCGCGCGCTTCTCGTCGCTCGAACGTACCGTCATCGGCGGTTCGTGCTGTCCGCCCTCGATGCTCGAAACGTTCGAGGATGAATACGGCGTGCGCGTGATACACGCATGGGGCATGACGGAGATGTCGCCGCTCGGCACGCTTGCGCG
>DATJJH010000156.1:0-5180 GCA_035492395.1 Trinickia sp.
TCATCGGCAAGGACGCGAACGGGCCGAAGCTGTTCCAACTCGGTGCGGCCGGCACGCTGGACATCGGGAACAATCAGGGCAGCTTCGAGCTTGGCGCGATCTCCGGAAGCGGCACGGTGCAGTTGACCGATAGCGGCACGAGCGCCTCGTCGAATCTCATTCTGGACGGCACGAGTGCGCCGCAAACCTTCTCCGGCGCCATCGAGGGGAGCGGCGGCGTCATCGTGCGCGGCGCAGCGGGGACGGTGCAGACGTTCTCGGGTTCCCGCGTCTTTGGTTTCACCGGCGATGTGACGCTCGGCAGCGGCACGCTCGCGGTCGCCGGTCAGGCGGTCTCGTCCAACCGGTTCGTCTTCGACGACGGCGCCAATACGGGCGGCACGCTCGACATCAGCGCGAACGGTCCGGGCGGGTTCACCCTCGCGGGCGTCGACGCGTCGAACGCCGCAACGACGGCCCAGATCAAGCTAGGCAACGGCAGCGGTTCGGCCACGGATCTCGTGCTGAACGGGGCGGGCAACTACAGTTTCAGCGGGACGATCTCCGGCTACGGCAATGTTCTGAAACAGGGCAGCGGTACGCAGACGATGTCGGGCGCCAATCCGTTCGCCTTCACGGGGACGACGGTTATCGCGGACGGGGTCTTGCAACTGAGAAACATCGCCGATCCATCGCAGCTCGATCACATGTTCGAACTTAACGGGGGATGGCTGGATCTTTCCGACGGCACGTTCGATTCGAGCGGCGTCAGCGCCAACGACTGGGCGAAGCTGCATGTGACTGACGGAAGCAATGCAGCGGCCGGGGGCATCATCGGCGGCAACGACAAGATCACGCTTGGGGACAATGGCGCCGACTCGGTGGAGGCCGCGCAGATCGATGGCGGCGTGTTCGTCGTCAAGACGGGGTCGAACACGACGACGTTGAGCGGCGTGAACGGGTACGTCGGCAATACGCGCATTCTCGGCGGTACGCTGAAGGTCACCGACGATGCGAACCTCGGCGATACGCGCTTCGAGCGCGAGATCGTGCTCGACGGCGGCAACTTGGAGATCGGCGGTGCAGGCACGTTCGCTTCGTCGCGGCAATTGCAGTTGCAAGCCGCCGGAGCGGTGCAGGTGGACGGCTCGGCATCGACGGTGGCGACACTCGGCAGCCTCGCGGGCAGCGGACAGACGCTGACGAAGACGGGCGCGGGCGCGCTCGCGTTCACCCACGGCGGGGTGCTCGGACAGGCTATCGTCAGCGACGGCGCGTTCAATCTGCAAGCCGTGACGGTGGATGCGACGACGCTCGCCGCGTCGGGGCAGGCGGCGATCGTGCAAGCGACCGGCACGACGGTCACCCTGAACGGCTCGACGGTCGCGAGCCAAGGCGACGCGATCGTCGCAAACGGAACGAGCACGCTGAACCTGAGCGGCAATACGCAAGTGACGGCCGGCGGCGCGACCTACCGCGTCACTAGCGGCACCGGTACACTCAATGCGAGCGGACAAAGCCTGATCGGCAACGTCCTGGCGGCGAACGGCGCGGGCAGTGTGCTCGCGCTCCATCTGTCCGATAACAGCACATACAGCGGGACGCCTTCGTTGAGCAACGGCGCGGCCGCGACACTGTCGATTGACGATACCAGCAGTTGGAACATGACGGCCGATACGACGCTCGCCAGTCTGACGAACCTCGGATCGATTTCGGTGGGGGGGGCCGCGCGCAGCGCCGCGGCCGCTCACGCGAGTCAGTCTCCGGCATACCAAACGCTGACGGTCAACGGCGATTACCAAGGCGGCGGCTCGATCAACCTGCGCACGGAACTGAACGCGGGCGGTGCGCTTGCCGATCAACATACCGACCGCCTTGTCGTGACCGGAAACGTCTCGGGACAAACGCAACTGAGCTTGACGAGCTCGGGCGCCGGAGCCAATACGAATACGACTCTGAACAACGGCGCGATTCCCACGGAAGGCATTTCGCTGGTCCAGGTGGGCGGCCTATCCAGCGCGAACGCTTTTACGCTCAAAGGCGGCTACGCGGCGGCGGCGGGCAGCCCCTTCCAGTACCGCGTCTTCGCGTACGGGCCCGGTAGCTATGCATTGCCGGACCCGTCGCAAAGCGTGTTGCCGAACGGCCAGACGCCGCAATGGGACTATCGGCTGCAGACCTCCTACATCGACTCGACCGGAAACGTTCATCCGGGTACGCCCACGGGCGGAAACGGGCATTCGACGCTGCTTCCGCAAGGCAGCAGCTATCTTACCGTGCCGCTCGCCTTGCAGAACTACGAGTCGATCGTGGCGGACAACCTTTATCGCCGTCTCGGCGATGTGCGGCACGGGGCGTTCGAGCCTGGCGTGAAGGTCGACGACGTATTCGCGCGCACGATCGATAGCCGCAGCGTTTATCACTCGAGCCGCAGTTTCGCGGATTACGGGTACGACTTCGGGCAGTCCGTTACCGCCTTGCAGTTCGGCGCGGACTGGCTGCATCGGCGCAGTGCCGATCACGACTTCAGGCTTGGAACGGCCGTCACGTTGGGCGATTCGCCCGTCCATCCGCAAGCGGCCGCCGCCGAATCGAGCAAGACGTCGATTTCCGCGTTCAGCGTGGCGCTGACCGGAACGTGGCAACGCAAGGACGGCTGGTATGTCGACGGCCTGTTCTCGGCGGGCTTGTACCGAGGCACGGTCAGCACGTCGCAGCGCGGCGAAGTCGGGCGAATTCACGCGAGCGGTTTCGACGGCTCGATCGAGATGGGGCGAGCCTTCACGCTGCCGGTCGTTCCGGGCGGGCTCGAAGTCGAACCTCATGCGCGCGTGCTCACGCAACTGCTGCATTTCCAAGACCGCACCGACGGCGACGGCGTCACGGTGGGTACGAGCGATTTACTGGCCTTCACCGGATTGCTGGGCGTGCGCATGTCGATGTTGGCGCCCGGAACGACGTCGTTTAGACCGTACGTGCGTGTCGATTTTTCGAATACGTGGATGAATTCGCCCTCGGTGACGATGTCGGGGCAATCGTTCGACGTCGCCAAGGCCGGGACCGCCGTGCAGGTAGGCGTGGGCGCGAGCGGGCTGCTGACGCCTAATTTGTCGATCTACGGCGAGTTGAGCGGGTTGCAGCGTTTGGGCACGGGCACAAGCACCCTCGCGGCGACGCTGGGCCTGCGGTATAGCTTTTAGCGGCGAATAGCGCGCCAGGGTGGCGCTCGGCTTCGTACGCACCGCGCGGGGCGCCGAGGGCGGCTCGCACCGTTGGATAGGTTCGATTTTCGACGGACATCTTTGAAACGGGAGAGTACTGCGATGTTGCCGATAGCCACGACGGCCCATGTGGGGGGCGTCAAGATTCAGCAGGGCGGTGCGTTGTCCGTCGCACCGGACGGAACGTTGTCCGAGCAGATGCGTTTTGGGGTGTTCTATACCGGGCTCGTTTCGGACTACAGCGAAGGGTCCGGGACGATCACTCGGTGGCTCGTCCTGCATGACGGCGCGCTCGGCAACAGCGCGCCGAACATCGCTACATTGAAGGTGGCGCCGGCCGGTACGGCGGGGGTGGTGTTCGACGTCAGCGTCGACGATGCTCCGGCCGGAACGATTACGTTCAAGCAGGGCCAGACGAGCGGGACATTCAATTTGAAGGCCACGAATCTCAAAGCGGGTTCGCTCATCGCGATCAGCGGCGATGCAGATGCTTGGGCGCAGGAGACTAAGGCAGCAGGGCTCGTGTTGATCGTCGTGTGCTGATCTATCGGAGCATTCAAGGAGAGTGGCAATGAGCGAATATAAGACGCAAGATCCCGAGAGCTCCGAAAGCGCCCAGAGTCCCGATTTGCAGCCAGGTGGCCGCTACAATCTGGTCGGACTTACGGCGAAAGCAGGCAGCAACACGCTTTACTACATGCCGACCGATGCGACGCTTGCGCTCGATCAAACCATCAGCCCGACGTGGACCGCCTCGCATGCGTTTCAGGCCGGACTGAACGTAGGCCCGAACGCAGAGGGCGCGGTCAATGCGCAGAAGGACGCGCTGAGGTACACGGTCGCATCGGGCGTGCATGCGTTCTACGTGGGTGCGAGCGCCGTCGCGCAGATCGACAATCCCGCTAGCCCGACGGGCCCCACGAGCCTCGTTTCGAAGTCGTACGTCGACGAGCACAGCGGTAGCGGCAGTGCCGTGCAGCCAGGCACGCCGAAGCCGGTGGCCGTGAGCATCGGCAACGCCGTGAGCGCGGGCACGGCGACGACGTACATGCGCTCGGACGTGGTGCTTGGGCTCGATCAAGCTATCAGCCCGAACTGGAGCGCCTCGCATGCGTTTCAAGCGGGGCTGAACGTAGGCCCCCACTCAGAGGGGGCAGTCAACGCGCAGTCGGGCCTGCTGAAGTACACGATCGGATCGGGCGTGCATGCGTTCTACGTGGGCACGAACGCCGTCGCGCAAATCGACAATCCCGCCAGTCCCACAGGCGGTGCGAGCCTTGTTTCGAAGTCGTACGTCGATTCGTACGTCGACCAGCACGTCACCAGCGCCACTGTGCAGCCAGGGGACCCGAATCAGCCGGCGGTGAGCATCGGCAGCGCCGTGCGCGCGGGCACGGCGAAGACCTACATGCGCTCGGATGCGGTGCTTGGGCTCGATCAAGGCATCAGCCCGAAGTGGACCGCCTCGCATGCGTTTCACGCCGGGCTGAACGTAGGTCCGAACGCCGAGGGTGCGGTCAATGCGCAGCCGGGCCTGCTGAAATACACGATCGGATCGGGCGTGCATGCGTTCTACGTGGGTACGAACGCCATTGCACAGATCGACAATCCCGCCAGTCCGACGGGCGCCACGAGCCTCGTTTCGAAGTCGTACGTCGACAACCACGTCGGCGGCAGCGCTCTGCAGCCGGGGACACCGAAGCGCCCGGCCGTGAGCGTTGGCAACGCCGTAAGCGATGGCGCGGCGGCGACCTACATGCGCTCGGACGCGGTCCTTGCGCTCGATCAAGGGATCAGTCCGAAGTGGAGCGCTTCACATGCGTTTCAGGCCGGGCTAAGCGTAGGTACGAACTCGGAGGGCGTAGTCAATGCGCAGCCGGGCCTGCTGAAGTACACGATCGGATCGGGCGTGCATGCGTTCTACGTGGGCGCGAACGCCGTCGCGCAGATCGACAATCCCGCCAGTCCCGCGAGCGGCAC
>DATJJH010000157.1:0-4118 GCA_035492395.1 Trinickia sp.
AAGTACCGGCGTCGCGTGCTCGTGGCGCTCGCCTGTGCGCTCGTCGTGCCGGTGCCGCTGACGGTGCTCGCGCCCGCCGAGGTCACGGCGAAAGATCCGTTCGTCGTTCGCGCGCCGCTCGACGGTGTCATCGACCATTTGTTCGCGCAGCCGAACCAACGCGTCGAAGCCGGCGCGCCGCTGTTCGCGCTCGATTCCACGGCGCTGGCCTCGCGCTACGCGCTGGCGAACAAAAACTACGCGACGGCGCAGGAGGAGTATCGGCAGACCGCGCAGCTCGCCGTCACCGACGACAAGGATCGGCTCGACATGGCGCTGCGCAAGGGCAAGCTCGATCAAAGCGCGGTCGAACTCGACTACACGGCGCGCGAACTGGCGCGCGTGAGCGTGAACGCGCCACGCTCGGGCGTGGCCGTCTTCTCCGATCCGAACGATTGGAACGGCAAAGCGGTGTCGATCGGCGAGAAGGTGATGTTTCTGGCCGATCCGGCGCATGTCGAGCTGACGGCCTATGTGCCTGTCGCCGACAACGTCGACGTCGTGCCGGGCGCGAGCGTCACGCTCTATCCGAAGAGCTCGCCGCTCGCCTCGTACGATGCGCGCATCGATACCGTGGCCTATCGCGCCGAGCCGACACCCGAGGGCGTCGTCGCCTATCGCGTCAAAGCGACGTTCACAGGGACGGTCAAGCCGCCGCTCGGCGTGATGGGCACCGCGCGCATTCACGGCCGCTGGGTGCCGCTTTCTTACTATCTGCTGCGCCGCCCGCTGGCGACCGCGCGGCAGTGGCTCGGCTGGTAAGCCGTGCACGGCCGCCGCTTTCACTGACGCAGCGCTCCGATGGCACGCCTTCCATCCCTACGTCAAGAACTGAGCCTCACGTCCGGCGCGGCCACGCCGGAAGGCGCGCCCACGTGGATGCTCCACGATCCGGCGGGCAATCGCTTCTTCCAGATCGGCTGGCCCGCGTTCGAAATGCTCTCGCGCTGGCCGCTCGACGACCCCGAGGCGATCGTGGCTTCGGTCAACGCCGAGACGACGCTCCATCTGACGATGGACGACTTCGAGTCGCTCGTGCGCATGCTGCATCATCAGCACCTGCTCGTCGCGGCGAGTCCGGCCGATACAGGCCGGCTTGCCGCCTCCGCCTCCGCGCATAAGCTCTCGCATGCGATGTGGCTGCTCAAGCATTACTTGATGATCCGGGTGCCGCTTTGGCGGCCGATGCCGTTCCTGCGGCGCTTCGCGCGCTATGCCGAAATCGCCTACCGTCCGGCGTTTTGGATGGGTGTGGCGCTGATGGCGCTGACCGGCCTCGTGCTCGTGTCGCGCCGCTGGGATGAATTCATCCACACGTTCCACGGATACGCCGATCTGCGCGGGTTGCTCGCGATCGGTGTGGCGATCGGTTGCGCCAAGGTGCTGCACGAGTTCGGACACGCATTCACGGCGCATCGCTACGGTTGCCGCGTGCCGACGATGGGCATCGCGCTGCTCGTGATGGTGCCGGTGCTTTATACCGACACGACGGAAGCGTGGAAGGTGCCGGGCCGCGCCGAGCGGCTACGCATTGGCGCAGCCGGCATGCTCACCGAGCTCGCGCTGGCCGCTTTGGCTACGTTGGCCTGGAGCGTGCTGCCCGACGGGCCGCTTCGAGCAGGTGCGTTCCTGCTCGCGACGACGACATGGATCGGCACGCTGACGATCAATGCGAGCCCGTTCATGCGTTTCGACGGCTACTTCCTGCTGTCGGATTGGCTCGACATGCCGAACCTGCACGACAGGGCGTTCGCCTTCGGCCGCTGGTGGATGCGCGAGCGGCTGTTCGGTTTTCATGATCCGCAGCCCGAGCCGTGCGCGCTCAAGCGTCGGCGCTTTCTGATCGCCTTCTCGTTCGCGACCTGGCTGTATCGGCTCGTCGTGTTCTTTTCGATCGCCCTCGTCGTCTATCACGCGTTTTTCAAGGCGCTGGGCTTGATGTTGTTCTTCGTCGAATTCGGCTGGTTCATCGCGCGCCCGATCGTGCGCGAAATCGCCGCTTGCTGGCATCGTCGCGCCGATCTGCATTGGCGGCGCGAGACGCGGCGTACCGCTCTCATCGGCGCGCTGCTGATCGGTTTTTTCGTGCTGCCTTGGCATGGCGGCGTCAGCGCGCCGGCCGTGCTCGGGCCCATGCGCGCGCAAGGGCTCTACGCGCCCGAGGCTAGTTACGTGACGAAGCAAGCGCCGATTGCGCGCGATGGGCAGCATGTTCATGCGGGCGATGTGCTCGCCGTGCTGGCCTCGCCCGATCTCACGCATCGGCTGCAAGCGGCGCAGGCCGATGAAGCGCTGCTCAATTGGCAAGTCGAGCAGCAGTCGTTCGACGAGCGCTTGCTCGAGCAGGGCGTGGCGCTGCGACGGCGTTGGGACGCCGCGCGCGAAACCGTGGCGGGGCTCACCGCGCAGGTCGCGCAATTGACGCTGCGAGCGCCGTTCGACGGCGTCGTGCAAGCCGATGATGAACTGGCGCCGGGCACGTGGCTGCCGCGGGGCGAGCATGTTTTCGATATCGTCGGGCCGACCGGCGTGAAGGGGGAGGCATTCGTCGGCGAAGACGATGCCGCGCGTGTCGCTGCCGGAGATCGCGTCGATTTCGTCGCGTCGTTGCCCGAACTCGGCGCCGTGCGTTGCCGCGTGACGGCCGTTGACCGCGTGAACGTGGCGACACTCGATACGCCTTCGCTGGCCAGCATCTACGGCGGCCCGCTGCCCGTGCAACAGCAGCCGAGTACGCACCAGCTCGTGCCGCTTGCGGCGACCTATCGCGTGCGGATCGGCGAATGTCCGGCCAACGAGGCTTGGCCGCGCGAGATCGACGGCACGGCCACCATCGGCGGGGCGCGCCAAAGTTTCGCGTGGCGCGCGCTGAAGCATCTCGCGTCCGTGTTTCGGCGGGAAGGCGGGGCGTAACGCCGGGAATAACGTGACGCCCTGGCGCGCGGCGCCGCGCGCGAATCCCCTGCTATGCCGTACTCGGCAAGAAAATCGACGAGCGGCTGACCGGCCTCGCCGGTCAGCATTTTGCCGTCATACGTCAGCGTGCATGAGTCGCGGACGGTCATGACACCCCCTTTCGGCGAGGGTTGTACGGTTCTGTCGGATGTATCGCGTCCCGATGGCACGATGGATGCTCACGGCTCAGTGAACCCTTTTCGCCTTCGGAGAACTGTCATGTCGAATGCCGAGCACCCGGAACGTAAGGATGAACGCAAGAAGCAATCCGATGCCGGGGTGGAGCGAATGCATATCGAACGGCAACCGGCGCCTGGAAACACCGAAAATATTCCGGTGGACGGCGACATGCGCCAGGCGCCCGGCGCGAGCCCGATCGACGGCCCTGTTGCGGGCCCGGTCGAAGACGTGGCGCCCACGGCCGACCCCGAGACCAAGTCCGCTACACCTCCCGGTACGCAAAGCGAGCGTGATCGGCTGCGCGGCGAGCGCTGAGCCGGCCATGGCTCAGCCTGCGTGTCGATCCATTGGCACGCGGGGCCGCGCCGCGCGGCGAGTCGTCAGAGCCTCATCACGCCGCCCAATTCAACGCAATATCGGCCACTGTTTCACGCAGCCACGCATTGGCCGGATCGAGATGACTGCGGGGATGCCACGCGGCGGACATCGTGAAACCGCGTGCCTCGAACGGTAATTCGAAAATATCGAGTGTGTCTTGGTGGCGCGTGACGAGCCTCGAGGGCAGCGTCGACACGTAATCGGTGAGCGCGAGCAATTGCGGCACCGCGGTGAAATGTTGCACCGACAAGGCGACGCGGCGTCTCCGCCCGAACGCGTGCAAGTGCTCGTCCATGAACCCGAAGAATTCGCCCCCGCTCGTCGACACGAGCACATGATCAAGTTCGCAATACGTGTCGAGATCGAGCGGCGCGGTCCCTCGCGGGTGGCCTTTTCGTTGCGCAAAGACGAACCGCTCGTCGTATAGCTTGCGCGCCTTCGCCCATTCGGGAACCATCCGCTCCGAGCCGATCAGCAAATCGATCTCGCCACGCTCGAAGCGCTCGACGCTCGTCGACTGCGCGGCCGTGACGAACGCCAACTGCACGTGGGGGCCCGCCCGCTGC
>DATJJH010000158.1:0-17993 GCA_035492395.1 Trinickia sp.
TGCGCGGGGCTGGCATACGGCGTCTCGCTGCGCGACGCCCCCTATCCGGATCAAGCCGCCGCCAAGGTGCTGATGTGCGCCCTGCTGTTTCTGGCCGCCGCGCGCCACGAGCCGATGCGCGAAAGGCTGCGGCTCATGGCCGCGCTTGCCGCGTCGGCTGTCGGCGATGCGCTGCTCGCCCTGCCGCAGTTCTCCTTTTCGTTCGTCGGCGGGCTCGGCGCGTTCCTGGTCGCGCACCTGGCCTATTGCGCGCTGCTTGCGCCGCGTACCGCCCGCGCGAAAGGCTGGCGCCGCGCCGCCGTCCCCCTCCTGTGGGCCGCGGCCGCGGCCATGTATGCCGTCTTCTTCCCGAATTTAGGGGCGCTGGCCGTACCGGTCGCCGTCTATATGCTTGCGTTATGCGCCATGGCGAGTCTCGCGCTGCTCGCCCGTCGGGGCGGTCCCTCGCTACCGCTGGGCGGGCTGTTGTTCGTCGCGTCCGACGCAATGATCGGCATCGACCGCTTCGTCGGCGCGTTTCCCGGCAGCGGCTATGCGATCTGGTTTTCGTATGCGCTCGCGCAGGCCGCCATCTCGTCCGGCGTTCTACTTGGCCACGACGATTTGTAACAGAACCGTCTATATGTTGCGAACGCGCGTCCGTACAAGCGTGTAACCCCGCCGTACCGTCTGTCGTTCTGTAAGATGCGAACTGATCGCGCCCCAGTCAACGGGGCCGCGCAAGGACGACGTCACGACGCCTGCTTATCCGCACATGCACTTCGACTGGCTCTCTCTCGGCAGCCTGATCTTCCTCGCCCACGCGCTCGGCGTGATCGCGGCCGGTCACGCCATCCTCAACACCCGCACGTCGCAGGGCGCCATCGCCTGGGCGGTGTCGCTCGTCGCGGTGCCCTATGTCACGTTGATCCCGTATCTATTTCTGGGCCGCAGCAAGTTCTCGGGTTACGTCGATAAGCGCCGCATCGAGAGCGAACTGCTGCGCACGCGCGCGCATCCCAGCGCTTGGGATACGAGCGCTTCCTCGACCGGCCGCCCCGCCGAGGCGCTCGGCCATCATGTCGTGCGCGCGCTGACGGGGCTCTCGGGCATGCCGTTCCTGCCCGGCAACGCAGTGCGCACGCTCGTCAACGGGGACGCGACGTTCGCCGCGATTCTCGACGCGATCGAGCAGGCGCGCCGCTATGTCCTCGTTCAATTCTTCATCGTCCGCGACGATTCCCTCGGCGACATGTTGAAGTCGCTTCTGCTGGCGAAGGCGGCGCAAGGTGTGCGCGTGTGTTTTCTCTATGACAGCATCGGCAGCTTCGACCTGCCGCAGCGCTACGTCTCGGCTTTGATCGCGGGCGGCGTGGAAATGCATCCTTTCGCGACGAATCGACGCTTCGTGAACCGCTTCCAGCTCAACTTCCGCAATCATCGGAAGATCGTCGTGGTCGACGGCGAACGCGCGTTCATCGGCGGACATAACGTCGGGGTCGAGTATCTAGGCGGCAATCCGCGCCTTTCGCCTTGGCGCGATACGCATATCGAAGTGCGGGGGCCCGTCGTCGCCAGCATACAGTTCGTCTTCATCGAGGATTGGCACTGGGCCACGCAACGCTTGCCGCAGCTCGAACCCTCGCAGGCGGAGCAACCCGAAAGCGTGGGCGATGCCGATATGCATTGCCTCGTCGTAGCACCCGGCCCGGCCGACAAGGAGGAAACAGGCTCGCTATTCTTCGTCGAGGCGATCAACGCCTCCCAAAGCCGGATCTGGATCACGACGCCCTATCTCATTCCCGACGAGGCCGTGTTTTCGGCGCTGCGGCTTGCCGTCATGCGCGGCGTCGACGTGCGCATTTTGATCCCGAGCCGCCGCGACCACTACGTCGTGTTCGAGGCGTCCAAGCTCTACGCCTACGACCTCGTGCGCGCCGGGGTGCGCATCTTCCGCTATGGACCTGGCTTCCTGCATCAGAAGGTCGTGCTGATCGACGATGTGGCCGCGGCCATCGGCAGCGCCAACCTCGACAATCGCTCGTTCCGACTGAACTTCGAAATCATGGTATTGACGATCGACCATGCCTTCGCGGCCGAGGTCGAAGCAATGCTCGAGCGCGATTTCGAGCAAGCGTGGGAAGTCGATCGCAGCGAATACCGCGACGCCACGGCGCTGCGGCAGGTGCTCATGCACGTGGCGCGGCTGTTTTCGCCGATCCTTTAGGTCAGAGCAGCGCGTCGATATCGCCGGCGATTTCTTCCGGCTTCGTTTTCGGTGCGTACCGCTTGACGACGTTGCCGTCGCGATCGACCAGGAATTTCGTGAAATTCCACTTGATGGCCTTCGTGCCGAGGATGCCTGGCCGCTCGCTCGTCAGATAGCCATACAACGGATGCGCGTCGGCCCCCTTCACGTCGATCTTCTCGAACATCGGAAACGTCACGCCGAAGTTCTTTTCGCAGAACCCGCCGATCTGCGCCGCATCGCCCGGCTCCTGCTTGCCGAACTGGTTGCTGGGAAAGCCGAGGACCTCGAATCCGCGCGCGGCAAAGCGCTCGTACAGCTGCTGCAGCCCCGCGTACTGCGGCGTGAACCCGCACTCGCCGGTCCAGGCTGCGTCATGGCAGGTCCGCTCGGCCCTCTCTCGGCATGCTTCGCACATGCGCCCCAGATCGACAACGAGTTCCGCGGCCTATCTGCGCAGATAGGCTTTATTACATTTTGTTTACACCAAAACCTGAATGAACTACATTCTTCTGGACGGCTTTCCGAGCCGCCGAATATTCATCTCTTTTTGAGGAGTAGAGGAATGAACGAAGCGCCCACGGATGAAGGTCAAGTAATTTTTAATCTAGATAGCGACGAGATTTTCGAAACAGCCCTTGCGACACAAGAGCGCTCTATCATCGCAAATACATAATCTAGCGCTATCGGGCAGGCTCCTCGGCGTCTGCCCGCATCCACATATCCGCTCTCCTAAAAATGACTGAGATAGCCAACTCGCAATCAACCAACGCGCTAGTTGCCCTTATCCCGGGCATCCATCCGAACGCTGCCAAATCGAGAAAACTTAGAGCTAATTACGATAATCTGATTAGGACCAGCCTTACGGTTCTGCTTCGCGAATGCTCGAAAAAGCTTAGCGCACTCTCCCCGGGACAAGCGGTACTAGCGAATCAGTGGTGTCGCCTAACGCCCCGCATGCACTATTTACATCACACCTTGCAATCGGCGATGCGAGCGCGATGTATCGAAACCGTCAAATACACGCTTTCTCAGATTCTTGAAGAATCGGCCGTTCATAAGCATGCTTCCGATGTCGTGACAGTCACCTCACTAGGCACCGCCGATTGGGAACGCTTTGCCCAGGTCGAAGGGACCAAGCTGTCTAGTCTCGAGCAAAAACAAAACGATACACCTTGTCCCGTCAGCGCACAGGATCTAGCTAGATGTGAGCGGCATATCTTCGAAGTCTTAGAAGTAGTAGCTATCGTTGATGGAGAGATATACGCGGAAATCCTCGAGCATGTTGACGAGATCAAACTATTCAACAGCACTGTCACCCAAGGGTTCAGCGATACGAGAACGATGGGTGCCGTCTTCATTCGCCCACCGCACCCCAGCAGCAACACATTGCTTTACTTCTACGAACAACTGATTCATGAGATGTCTCATCTACAGTTGCATTGCGTGCTTTCTGTCGACCCTCTTATTTCGGGAGATCGATACCGGTTGGCGACATCTCCAATTAGGTCGGACCCTCGCCCTCTCTTCGGCGTTCTCCATGCCACATATGTATCCGCGAAGCTGGCTAACGCATTTTTTGGACTTTATCAGCACAACAACGATCAGGCCACCCTTGGCTATTTGGCCCAGATTTTGGACGAACTCGTCGCGGGCATCGATAGCTTGAAGGAATCCTTGTTGACCCCGTCAGGACAAGCCCTGGTCGACAGTATGACGCACCTGGGGCTTCGCATAGCTCGGGATCAAGCGTGGTCGTCGTTCGACCTCTGCAAGCCAAGGCTGCATAGAAGAACGCGGAAATGGGTCACCCACGGCGGGTTAAGCCGGTTACGTTCGAATTAACCGTTAAAACCACACTCATGAAGAAAGAATTTCTCCCAGCTTCGGACGTAGCTCGAGACGCGCTGGAAGCACATTCCTGCAAAATCAGGCGAAGCATTGTCCATTTGCTGGAAGTCATGCAAAGCTCGGCCGGAGTCGCACACCCCGAAATTAGCACGGTCATCGAAGTTGTTCGTCGTTCCCTCCGGTTTCCTCCAGAGACCCACTTCTATCACAACAAGCTCATTTCTGCGATGAGGTGTCAAGACCCGGACACAGCCGAAACGGCATATCAGAAGCTGGCCCGCTCGGTAATCGGCAAACATGACAGCAGCGCGATAAGTATTGCAAACATTGGGGCAGCGGACTGGGAGAGGGAGGTTCTCGGCAGTGCTGTTGAAATTGCATCGCTAGAAACCGGTCAGGATGCTTGCGCTCAGCCGCTTTCACCAGATGAATTTGCCGAGCAAAGCGCGAATCTCGGTACGGGATTGAATATCATCCGGCGGCATCATCCCTCCATGTACTCCGAACTAACCGCACTCGTCCAATCGATAAAGCTTTTCTCCGGCAAAATAACCCAAGGGTTGACCGACACAAGAGCTTTCGGGGAAATCTACGTGCGCATCCCTCGTCAGTGCGTCGCTCCGGTGCCGTACTATGTTGAGCATGTAGTGCATGAAGCTTCGCACACGTACTTGAACTGCCTCATGGCGGACGACGCAATAGTGCTCAACGAAGCCGGCGAAAAGTACACATCACCGCTACGCAAGGATCCGCGCCCTATGTACGCCGTCTACCATGCGACGTTTGTCGCCGCACGGATGGCGCTCGCCTTCAAAACAATTTTTGAAAGTACTAATGACTCGCACTGGGCGAAGTTGCTAGCGGAGGTCGCAGACGAAACACTGCGCGGAATAGATACGATACGCAAATCGGCGATTTTAACCGTCCGCGGGCAGGCAATTTTTATCGAGATAAATCGATTGCAAAGTCAAATCTCGGGTATGCCAATATGGCGGCACTTCGACTTTAAGCAAGTTCGTCCGCATCGAGGCGGTGCCGGCGTCGCTCAACATTCCACCTTTCAGACTTTCTTGAATCCGTGATGACAATTGAAGACATTACCGCCATTGCTCGCACGCAAACCGCCGAAAGTAGTCTGATTCCAGGCCTATGGTTGTCTCGTAGCGCCGTAGCCCTGCGTCCCCACTCCGGTCGCATGCTGCCAGTATTTGGATTTGCGGCGGATTTTGACGCAGAGCTTAGCCGCCGTAAATCCGTCTTTGAACTTATCGAGCACCTGGCGTTTCATCCCTATAAGCCGGTGCTATCAAATCACGTCGAAGTCCTTAAGCACACGAACGGCCGATGGCAGAACGCTCCGGATTGCTCTATCGATAGCTTGCTGCTCGGTGCATTAAACTTCGGAGAAAACCTGCACGGCAATGGCTGCGCTGTCCATACCAGCCTTCATCAGGCCGCAAGTCACGCCGAAAACGAAGTCTTAGAGCGGCATTATTGCTGTGCCATGTGGTACAACCGCCTCATCCGGCCGAGACCACTCGAGACAGACATTCGTTTTAATGAAAAATATCGCAATGCTGTCCGAATTTACGAGGTGGGGTATTTGAAGGCACGGCATCTAGTCATTTCAATAATAGATATCGATGATCTAAACTTCTTTTGTATGGGTGCATCACTGAAATCGAGCAGAGACGAGGCGATCCGTCATTGCATTGGAGAGGCGGCGACACTGCTCGAAGATGCAATGCGGCTGAGAGCAGGCAGCGCGTCAATGGTGGCCGCTCGATCGAAGATACTTTCCCTTCGCGACCGCAAGCTTTCGCAAGATAGGAAACGGTATTTTTCGCTACTATTAACAACCAAAGATGGTGATTTTACGACATTAAATGACGTATCCGAGATCTATGCCTTTCGCGTTTGGAACGACATCGTCGCATCAAGAGCGTCGACTGTGGGACTGCTGACCCCTCGCCGCTTCCATAACAGGTTCAGCGGCACACCAGTTATGCCTTTATTTTGACATCGAAATGCCAAAATTACTTCACGGTACATTTTTATACTGGCACCTAGCACTTGACTCGCTCATCATTCAGCTTTTCGCAATCTATTTCGCGAGCATACATCGTTTCGATCTTGCAGCATCAGTTGCAATCATTGATTCACTGCTAAAAATCTTCCTGACCCTACCCCTCGCCGCTGTGTCAACCCGACTACCGTCGTCTGCCCGAGTTAAGTCGTGCATTTACCTTCGTGTTGTGCTTACGACACTTTGGATTTTTTCACTGTTTTTTATCGACTCGAGCGTCAATACAGTGACTCTCCTCACCATGTTTGTCGCTTTCAAAATTATTTCAAATATCGATTTTTCCCTGAGTTCTGATTTCAATTTTATAGCAAAGGATCTACACAAGATTGATTTCTCCCAGATCAACAGCATTCAAAACATAATTGCACGCGGTTCCATTACACTCGCTACTGCTTTCTCCCTACAGGTTGTACATAAAAATTTCGGCCTCGGATACATTCTTTGTATTGCGTTGCTTGCCGCCAGCATTGGCACATACGCACTGATATCAATCAAACAGGCAAGCAGTCAAGACAAATCACATGCCAACAAAGTTGGTCTGACGTCAATCACGTCAAATATTTCAACTATAATTAGAAACAACCATATGCGATGGGGTTTGTTTTATCAAATTATTGTCAATTTTTCATTCGGCGGAATGTCTTACATGATGATCACGAGAATCGATCAAAACTCAAACTCGGTCTTAAACTCATTGACCATCATGTATGGCTGCTTTTTCGCCTATAGCACACTTGTTTCGATTCTGGGCGACAGAGCCATTCTTGCCACGCGACTGACCAACATCCCCCAGATTGTTGCGGCGACAGCAGCACTATCAATCGTACTAGCGGCCAGCCCGTCGTTCGCAGTAGAGCTTATCGTGTGTGCCGCACTCGGATTCCTGTATGCATATGAGCTTGCCACCATTCAAAAAGTCCTGACCCCTAAGCTACGGGGCAGCGCCTATATTGAATACTCGGCACTGACCAAGATGTCCGGCCGTGCGGCCTCAGCCATCAGTATTGCAATGTTGGGGATATGCGTGCAAATGGGGATTCCGAGCGCGGTCTTGTTTTTCGCATGCGGAGTCTCCGGTTTGCTTTGCGCTTTCGCCCTCAGCGCTTCCAATCCCGACGTCAACCGTCATTGTTCCGCGTTGCGATGAGATCGAAGCCGTCGCTCGCGACGCCGCAGCGGGCAGCGGTCAGAGGCTCCTTAATCTACGCCTAGCAAAGCGACTGCTGCTGCGGGCAGGCAAGCGGCCCTACAACAGCGCTTCGATATCGCCGACGATTTCTTCCGGCTTCGTCTTCGGCGCGTACCGCCTGACCACGTTGCCGTCGCGATCGACCAGAAACTTAGTGAAATTCCATTTGATCGCCTTGGTCCCTAGCAGGCCCGGCGCTTCATTTGTCAGGTAGCCATACAACGGATGCGCGTCGGGCCCCTTCACGTCGATCTTCTCGAACATCGGAAACGTCACGAAGAAGTTCTTTTCGCAGAACGCGCCGATCTGCGCCGCGTCGCCCGGCTCCTGCTTGCCGAACTGATTGCAGGGAAATCCCAGCACCTCGAATCCACGCGCGGCAAACCGCTCGTACAACTGCTGCAGCCCCGCATACTGCGGCGTGAACCCGCACTCGCTGGCCGTATTGACGATGAGCAGCACCTTGCCGCGATAGCGGTCCAGACTGACCGGCGCGCCGCCGAGGGTGCGGGCGGAAAACGTATAAAGCGTGCTCATCGTGGCGTCTCCGAAGCAAAAGCGTGCAGTCTATGCGAAAGACGGAAAGAACCCCCAAAAAAACCGTGCGTGGCACGCCCGATGCACTCCACTGCCCGAGCACCGTCTAAAATAGCGGTTTTCGTGCAGCCGGCCCCGTCGTGATCCGTTTCAATCAATTCAGTCTGGCCCGCGGCGTCAAGCCGCTTTTCGACGCCACCTCGTTCACGCTGAACCCCGGCGAGAAGGCCGGGCTCGTCGGCGCCAACGGCGCGGGCAAGTCCACGCTATTCTCGGTGCTGCGCGGCGAGCTGCACGCCGACGCCGGCGACTTCACGATGCCGCCTTCGTGGCGCATCGCTCACGTCGCACAAGAAACGCCCGCGGTCGAGAAAACCGCCCTCGAGTACACGCTCGACGGCGATAGCGCGCTGCGCGAAATCGAAGCGCGGATCGCTCAAGCCGAAGCAGCCCATGACGGCGAAGCGCTGGCGCACGAACATGCCGCGTTCGCCGACGCCGACGGCTACACCGCGCCCGCCCGCGCCGAGGCGCTGCTGCTCGGCCTCGGCTTCACGCTCGCGCAAACGCGAGAACAAGTCGCGAGCTTCTCGGGCGGCTGGCGTATGCGCTTGAATCTGGCGCAGGCGCTCATGTGCCGGTCGGACCTGCTTCTGCTCGACGAACCGACGAATCACTTGGACCTCGACGCGATCGTCTGGCTCGAAGATTGGCTAGGCCGCTACGCGGGCACGCTCGTCATCATCTCGCACGACCGCGAATTTCTCGATGCAGTCTGCAATGTGACGCTGCATCTGGAAAACCGCCAGATCAAGCGCTACGGCGGCAACTACTCCCAGTTCGAAATCCTGCGCGCACAGCAGCTCGCCTTGCAGCAAAGCGCCTTCGAGAAGCAGCAAAAGACGATCGCGCATCTGCAAAGCTTCATCGACCGGTTCAAGGCCAAGGCCACGAAAGCGCGCCAAGCGCAAAGCCGGATGAAAGCGCTGGAGAAGATGGAGCTGATCGCTCCGGCCCACGCAGCTTCGCCGTTTACATTCGAGTTCCGTACGCCCGACGCCGCGCCCAATCCGATGCTCGTCATGGAAGACATGCGCTGCGGCTACCACGCGGACGACGGCACGGACATTCCGATTCTCGAAGGGGTCACGCTCTCGGTGCAAAACGGCCAACGCATCGGCCTGCTGGGCGCCAACGGCCAGGGCAAGTCGACGCTCGTCAAGACGCTCGCCGGCACGCTCGCCCCGCTCGGCGGCACGATGCGCGCGGCGCGCGGTCTCGTGATCGGCTACTTCGCCCAGCATCAGCTCGAAACCTTGCGGCCCGACGATTCGCCGCTCGCACACCTGGCGCGCATCGCACCCGATACGCGCGAACAAGAGCTGCGCGACTACCTGGGCGGCTTCAATTTTTCCGGGGATATGGCCAGCTCGCCGATCGGGCCGTTCTCCGGCGGCGAGAAAGCGCGGCTCGCGCTGGCGCTCATCATCTGGCAGAAGCCGAACCTGCTGCTGCTCGACGAGCCGACCAACCACCTCGATCTCGAAACGCGTCATGCCTTGACGATGGCGCTCGCGCAGTTCGAGGGTACCCTGATCCTCGTCTCGCACGATCGGCACCTGCTGCGCGCGACGACCGATCAGTTCATGCTCGTCGCCAAGCATCGGCTGCAGCCGTTCGACGGCGACCTCGACGATTACCGCGACTGGCTGCTTCAGCACGCCGCGGAAACGCGCGCGGCGGCGAAAGCCGCGTCCCAGGCGGGCGCGGCCGGCGCATCGATCGACGGCGAACCGTCCGCCGGCAATCGCAAGGATCAGCGCCGCCAGGAAGCCGAGGCGCGCCAGAAGCTGTCTCAATTGAAGAAGCCGCTGCAGACGCGCATCGCGAAACTCGAAAAAGAGATGGATGCGCTCAACGCGGAAAAGGCGACACTCGACGCCTTCGTCGCCGACAACGCCAGCTATGAGCCGGCGATGAAGGCGAAACTGACTGAAGCGCTGAGACGTCAAGCCGAAGTGCACGCGCGCCTAGAAGCGCTCGAAGCCGATTGGCTGGAAGCACAAGAGGAACTGGAACAGATCGGCTAGCGCGCCCGCATCGAGCGGTGCGCGACCCTCTCGCGCGAGGACCGGGCCGGCAAGTATCGACAGGAGGTGTACGTTGACGACGGATGCTCCGCTGCGCGGCCTGCGCGTGCTCGACCTTACGCGCTTGCTGCCCGGCCCGCTCGCGACGTTGCGGCTCGCGGAACTCGGCGCCGACGTGCTGAAGATCGAAGAGCCCGGCAGCGGCGATCCGGCGCGCGCCATGATGCAGGCGCCGGCGGATCGCGCCAACGGCGTGCCCAGCAGTTTTTATCGCCTCGTCAATCGCGGCAAACGGGAAACGCGGCTCGATTTGAAATCCGAAACGGGGCGAACGGTATTGCGTGCACTCGTGCGCGAATCGCACGTACTCGTCGAAAGCTTCCGCCCCGGCGTCATGGAGCGCCTCGGGCTCGATTACGCGAATTTGCTCGCGGTCAACCCCAAACTCGTGTACTGCGCCATTACCGGATACGGCGCGAACGGACCGTTCTCGCAGCGTCCGGGTCACGACATCAACTATCTTGCTTATGCCGGCGTGCTCGATCAAATCGCCACGCCTGACGGCACGCCCGTCGTCCCTAACATCCAGATTGCCGACCTGCTCGGCGGCGCGCTGCCGGCCGTTACGCGCATTCTCGCGGCGCTTTGGCAGGTGTCGCGCGGCGGCGACGGTGCGTTCGTCGACGTGTCGATGACCCACGCTATTCATGCCAATAACATCGTGGCGCAGGCAACGCTCGAGAATGCCGCAGGCGGCATGCCGTCCGCGGCCGACGCGTTGCGCTCCGGCCAGGGCCTGCTCAACGGCGGCGTGCCCTGCTACAACGTCTACCGCACAGCGGACGGACGCTGGTTGGCAGTCGGGGCGCTCGAACTGAAATTCTGGGAAAGACTGTGCCGCGCACTGGGCCGGCCCGATTGGGCCGCGCGCCATTGGACCTTGGGCCAGGCGATCGGCGGCCCCGATGCGCTCGCCCTGACGCGCGAGCTGGCCGAGCACATCGCGACCCATCGGCTCAGCACATGGATCGAACTGCTCGAGCCGCGCGATTGCTGCGTCTCGCCGGTGCTGACGGTCGAGGAAGCCCGCGACCACTTGCTCTTTCGGCCCGGAGCCGAGGCATAGCGGCCCTTCCGCCGGAACGCACTTCGGTTCCGGTCGATCGATGCGCCGATGCCCCGGACGTGCGACCGCGCACGCCGCGGCACCCTACTCGCCGTCTACTCCAGTTCCTTGATGCGATCGATCGCCTGTTCGAGGCGCTCGACGGCGATCACCTGTAGCCCGTCGATGGGCTGCTTCGGCGCGTTCGCTTTCGGGATCAGGGCCGCCGTGAAGCCGAGCTTCGAAGCCTCCTTCAAACGCTCCTGCCCACGCGGCGACGGTCGAATCTCGCCGGCAAGCCCCACCTCGCCGAACACGATCAGGCCCTTCGGCAACGGCTTGTTGCGCATCGACGAATGAATCGCAAGCAATACAGCGAGATCGGCCGCGGGTTCAGCGATCTTCACACCGCCGACTGCGTTCAAAAAGACGTCCTGGTCGAAGCACGCAATGCCGGCATGCCGATGCAGCACGGCCAGCAACATCGCCAGGCGATTCTGCTCCAGCCCGACGGCCAGCCGGCGCGGGTTCGGCACATGCGCGGTATCGACGAGCGCCTGAATTTCGACGAGCAAGGGCCGCGAGCCCTCTTGCGTGACGAGCACGCACGAACCCGGCACGATCTGCTCGTGCTGCGACAAGAACAACGCCGACGGATTCGCGACGCCGCGCAGGCCGCGCTCGGTCATCGCGAATACGCCGAGTTCGTTCACCGCGCCGAAACGGTTCTTGAACGCGCGCACGAGCCGGAACGACGAATGGGTGTCCCCTTCGAAGTACAAGACGGTGTCGACGATGTGCTCGAGCACGCGCGGCCCGGCCAGGCTGCCTTCCTTCGTCACGTGCCCGACCATGACGATGGCCGTGCCCGACTGCTTCGCGATACGCGTGAGCTGCGCCGCGCACTCGCGCACTTGCGCAACGGACCCCGGCGCCGATGTCAGCGCATCGGAGTAGATCGTTTGAATCGAATCGACGACGGCCACGTCGGGCCGCTCCGCCTCGATCGCCGCTTGGATCTTTTCGAGCTGGATTTCGGCGAGCAACTGCAGGTCGGCCGCGCGCGACCCCGGTTCGAGCAGCGCCAAACGCTGCGCGCGCAGGCCGATCTGAGCCGCCGATTCCTCGCCGCTGATGTACAGCGCGCGCCGATCCTCCGACAAGGAAGCGAGCGACTGCAGAAGCAGCGTCGACTTGCCGATGCCCGGATCGCCGCCGATCAGCACCACGCCGCCGGCGACGAATCCCCCGCCCAGCACCCGATCGAATTCGCCGATGCCCGTCGAGAAACGCGGCACGTCGGCGGCCTCGATGTCGGCCAGCCGCTGCACCGGCGCGCTCTTTGCGAGCGATTGGAAACGATGCGCGCCCGCACTGGGCGCCACGGCTTCGACGAGGGTGTTCCAGGCGCTGCACGCAGGGCACTGCCCCTGCCATTTCGGCGATTGACCGCCGCACTCGGTACAGGTGTAAATCGTTTTTTGTTTCGCCACGCGCGGTCCTTAGCCGTCTCTTCTTCTGGTCGCTAATGCGATTGCGTTTGCGTTTGTCACCGCAATCGCAATTGCAATTGCAATCGCACAAATAGGGATGAATCGCGCCGATCGCTCATTCGGCCAGCACGGGCACCCGCTGCGCCACCGCGCACATGAGCTCGTAGCCGATCGTGCCACAGGCGCGCGCGACATCGTCGATCGGAAGCTGCGCGCCCCACAATTCGACGCGCGAGCCGACGTTCGCTGTCGGACATGGGGTCAAATCGACCGTCAGCATATCCATCGACACGCGCCCCACGAGGCGCGTGCGCACGCCGTCGACGATGATCGGCGTGCCCTCGGGCGCGCAGCGCAGATAGCCGTCGGCATATCCGCAGGCCACTACGCCGATGCGCATCGGCGCGGGCGCCGTGAACGACGAGCCGTATCCGACCGTTTGGCCCTTCGCCAAGCTCTGGACGGCGATCAGCTCGGAAGCGAGCGTCATGGCCGGCTGCAACCCCACGCCTTCGATGGCGGACGTGACCCCGGACGGCGACGCGCCGTACAAAATGATGCCGGGGCGTACCCAGTCGAAGTGCGCACGCGGATGCCAAAGCGTAGCGGCTGAATTGGACAAGCTGCGTGCGCCCGCAATGCCTTCGGCGCCGCGCTCGAACGCGTCGATCTGGTGCTCGACTCCGCGCTCTCCGTCGGCATCCGAAAAATGGGTCATGAGTACGATTTGCCCGACGCCCGGGCATGCCCGAGCCCGCTCCCAGGCGGCACGGAACTTGTCGGTCGTGTACCCGAGCCGATTCATGCCGCTGTTCATCTTCAGCTGAATGTTCAGGGGCTTGGACAGGCGCGCCATTTCGAGCATACGCAGCTGCTCGTCGCTGTGCACCGTGGTCGTCAGGCTGTAGCGGTCGATGACGTCGATATCGGTCGGACGAAAGAACCCTTCGAGCAGAAGAATGGGCCCCGCCCAGCCGAGCTCGCGCAGCTTGACGGCCTCTTCGAGGTCGAGCAGGCCGAAGCCGTCGGTAGCGCGCAAACCCGGGAACGCACGGGCTAGCCCGTGACCGTAGGCATTGGCCTTGACGACGGCCCATACTTTCGAGTTGGGCGCGTGGCGGCGGGCGCACGCGAGATTGTTGGCGAGAGCTGCGGTATGGATGGTGGCGAGAAGCGGGCGCGGCATGACGTTTTCGTATGTAGCACGATGGCAATCGTGATGGGATGGCGCGTTTTCGGCCGTGCGGGCGGGCCGCGCGCCGTTCGGGCGGCGCGCCGGCAGTCCGAAGCCACCTATTTTCGTGATATAAAGCCGTGCGCACAACCCATTTCGAACGGCCTAAGTCCTAACGCGTCAGACGCGTCCGGGGAGGACGCGCCGCAAAGGACCGCAACGCATCAGATGAAAAAAGGTTTTTACTCCATCATGGCCGCGCAGTTTTTTTCGTCGCTGGCCGATAGCGCCCTTCTGATCGCCGCCATTGCACTGCTCAAAGATCTCCATGCCCCGAACTGGATGACCCCGCTGCTCAAGCTGTTCTTCGTCTTGTCGTACGTCGCGCTCGCCCCGTTCGTGGGCGCGTTCGCCGATTCGCGCCCCAAGGGCCGCGTCATGTTCGCGACGAATACGATCAAGATCGTGGGCTGCATCGTCATGCTCGTCGGCGCCCATCCGCTCGCCGCTTACGGGGTCGTCGGCTTCGGCGCGGCCGCGTATTCGCCCGCCAAATACGGCATCCTGACCGAACTCTTGCCGCCGGAGCGGCTCGTGGCCGCAAACGGCTGGATCGAAGGCACCACCGTCGCCTCGATCATTCTCGGCACCGTGCTGGGCGGCGCGCTGATCAGCCCGCACATCGCCGCGCATGTGCTCAAGCACCGCATGCCGTTCGTCTCGACGCCGGCCGAGGCCGCCATGCTGGTCATCATGGCCATCTACGTCGTCGCGGCGCTTTTCAACCTGCGCATTCCCGACACCGGCGCCCGCTATCCCAAGCAGCAGCACGGCCCGATCAAGCTCATCACCGATTTCGCCGATTGCTTCCTCACGCTCTGGCGCGACAAGCTCGGCCAGATCTCGCTCGCCGTCACGACACTGTTCTGGGGCGCCGGGGCGACTCTGCAGTTCATCGTGCTCAAGTGGGCCGAAGTGTCGCTCGGCATGTCCTTGTCCGAGGGGGCGATCCTGCAGGCCATCGTCGCCGTCGGCGTGGCCGCCGGCGCGATGTCCGCCGCGGCGCGCGTGCCGCTCAAGAAGTCGCTCACCGTGCTGCCCGTCGGCATCATGATGGGCATCGCCGTCATGCTGATGGCGTTTTACACGCGCCATGTCATCCCCGCGAATTGGGGCTTCTACTTCGGCCGCGTGCACGTGCCCGGCTACCTCATCATCGCCTATCTGTTCCTGATGGTCGTCGGGGCGCTGTCGGGCTTTTTCGTCGTGCCGATGAACGCGCTGCTGCAGCATCGCGGGCACGTGCTGCTCTCGGCCGGCCATTCGATCGCCGTGCAGAACTTCAACGAGAACCTCTCGGTGCTCATCATGCTGTGCCTGTACGCGGTGCTCGTTTGGCTCGACGTGCCGGTATCGGTCGTCATCGTCCTTTTCGGGACGTTCGTCTGCCTGATGATGTGGCTCGTCATGCGCCGGCATCAAGCCAATCAGCGCGCATTCGATTCCGTCGCCCTGATCGGCGAATCCAAGCACTAACCCACCCGCCGGGCCGTGCCGCGGCCCGCATGCCTGCCATGTCCCGCGCCATTTCCAACGTCCTGACGATCGCCGGTTCCGACTCCGGCGGCGGGGCCGGCATCCAAGCCGATTTGAAGACTTTCTCCGCGCTGGGCGTCTATGGCGCGAGCGTCGTCACGGCGCTGACCGCGCAGAACACGCAAGGCGTGCGCGCGGTCCATGCGCCCGATGCCGCATTCGTCGCCGCCCAGCTCGATGCGGTCTTCGACGATATCCGCATCGATGCGGTCAAAATCGGGATGCTCGCGAACGCCGAGATCGTTCGCGCGGTGGCCGCCGCACTGCGCCGCCATCGCCCCGCGCACATCGTGCTCGACACCGTGATGCTGTCCAAGAACGGACACGCGCTGCTCGCGCCCGACGCGGTCGCCGCCTTGCGCGACGAATTGTTGCCGCTCGCCAGCCTGATCACGCCTAACCTCGACGAAGCCGCGGCGCTCGTCGGCGCCGGCACGCCGGCCACCGACGAAGCGGCCATGCGCCGGCACGGCGAGGCGCTGCGGGCGCTGGGCGCACGTGCGGTGCTGATGAAAGGCGGGCACCTAGGCGGCGATCAGAGCCCCGATTGGCTCATCGACGACACCGGCGCCCATCGTCTCGGCGCGGCGCGCATCGCAGTCAAGCAGACGCACGGCACGGGCTGCACACTGTCCGCTGCGATCGCGGCACTGATCACCCAGCGTACGGACTGGCTCGGCGCCGTAACCGACGCCAAAGCCTATCTCGTCGACGCCCTGCGCGAAAGCGTGCGTCTGCAAGTGGGCTCCGGCATTGGGCCCCTGCATCATTTCCATCGTTGGTGGTAGCCGCGCGGTTCGGCCTAGCCGATATCCGTAGCGAGCGCGAACGCTCTCGCCTGCTGCGGCCATTCGTCTGGGACGACGAACCCGCGTTGCGCCTCGCGCCAATGCCCTAGCCCGGCGCCGGCGTGCTCGAAGGCGCCGACCATCGCCGGGCCGCTTTGCTGCGCCAGCCGCTCCGCCAATGCGCCCGCGTCAGACAAGCCCGCCGCATCCGCGTGCGATATTGCTGGCCGCGGCGAAAGCCACGCGAGGCGCGGCAAAACGATCCATCGCACGTCGGGCCGGCTCGCGCAGAACGCGGGCCAGTCGCCGCGCGTCACCCAAAAACCGCGGTGGTGCGCCGGTTCGACGGCCTGCGCAATCGGAGGCGACTCGCGCCACCGGTAAAAGAGCCAACCCTTGACGAACATCTGCGGCTGCCACGGGCCCACATGCCCCAACGCTGCGAACTCTTCGCGCGCCGACAGCGGCAACTGGTGCCCCAGCAGATGTCCGAGCTTCAGGTCGAAACGGTCTTGCAGATTGGGGCCGACATAATCGGCCAGTTCCGCGCGATCGCCGCCGGCGTGCAGAAAGCATTTGACGGCGAGTTCCCAGTGCAGACGGCGCCCTAGCGCCGTTTCGACGAGAAAATCGCATTCGCCGATCGTCCGGCCCGCCAGCCGCAGCGCGACGTTGGCAGCCACTAGGCGCGCCGCCGGCCCGTGCTGCAAAAAGTAGCCGAGCAGGCACTCGGCGTACCGGCCGAGCCGCACGATCCGCGTTGCCGACATCGCGTCCCTCAAAGGCGTCGCGTCGCGATCGAGCGCTAACAGCCAAGCGAGCGTGGCCGCCGATTCGTCGGCGGTCTCGAAGGCGCCGGCGAGCTCGCCGGCCGGGGGATGGCCTCGCAGCAACGGCGCGCTGAATAGCAGCCAGGCCAAGTCGCGCACCACCGGATCGGATAACGCATCGAGCAACGCATCGAGCGCGGCGGCTGGGGCGGCGGCCGGCTCGAGCGCGCTCATCGCGCCGCCTGCGAATCGGTCAAGGCTTGCCTATAGGTGTCATGCGCGAGGCACAGATCGACCCATGCCTTGGCCTTGTCGGGCAAGGTGCGCAGCAAATAGGCGGGGTGGTACGTCACGATGACGGGCACGTTTTCGTACCGATGCACCCGCCCCCGCAGCGACGAGATGCTCGCGTCGGTCTTGAGCAGATTCTGCGCGGCCACGCGGCCGAGCGCGATGATGAGCTTGGGCTTGAGGAGCGCCACTTGACGTTGCAGATAGGGCTCGCACTGCGCCACTTCGTCGGCCTCGGGATTGCGGTTGCCGGGCGGCCGGCACTTGACCACGTTCGCGATATAGACGTTTTCGCCGCGCGCGAGCGACAGCGCGCGCAGCATGCTGTCGAGCAGTTTGCCGGCCTGGCCGACGAACGGCTCGCCTTGCTTGTCCTCGTTTTCCCCGGGTGCCTCGCCGATCAGCATCCAATCGGCCGCGCGATCGCCGACGCCGAACACGGTGTTGGTCCGCTTCTCGCACAGCCGACACTGTTCGCATGCCGACACGCGTGCTTCCAACGCATCCCAATCGAGCGTCGCCACATCGTTGTCGCGCCCCACCGGGCTCGCCTTGGCGCGCACCGGCACGGCGCCCGCGGGCGCGAAATCGACTTCGTCCCGTGCCGTGTCGATCGGGTAGTGCTCGGCTTCGGCGCCGACAGCGTCCGAGTCGAGCGCCCCACCGCGCCGCACCCAAAGCGTTGAAAGACCGAGCGTGTCGAGCGCGGCTTCATCGAGCGCCATCGTCCCCCTCCTTAAACGTATAGCGCATCACGAGCGCATCTTCGCGGCCGTACCGCCGCGCGGGATAGTAG
>DATJJH010000159.1:0-12768 GCA_035492395.1 Trinickia sp.
GCGGTGCGAGCGGCGTGCGCACCGTCGGGCGTCGAACGAGGCGTGCCCATGAACGACACCCCGGTGTCCGAGCGCGAGCGAAACTGGAGCGCGCGCACCGCTTTGCAAATCCGCGACGCCCTCGATGGCCGACGGCGCGGCGTGCGCATGCTGCTGCCGTTCGCGGGGCCCGCCGTCGTCGTGTCGGTCGCGTACATGGACCCGGGCAACCTGGCGACGAATCTGCAAGCCGGCGCGGGTTACGGCTACGCACTGCTATGGGCCGTGCTGTTCGCCAATCTGGCCGCGATGCTGTTTCAAGCCGTTTCGGCACGCGTCGGCGTGGTGACCGGAATGAGCCTCGCGACCCTGTGCGCGCGCCGGTTGCCCGCAGGCGTCGTCTTTGCGATGTGGATCGTGAGCGAGGTTGCGGCGATGGCCACCGATCTCGCCGAATTCCTCGGCGGAGCAATTGGCTTCTCCCTTCTCGCGCATATTCCGTTGCTGGCCGGCATGGCGATCACGGCCGTCGTCACTTGGGCGCTGCTGTCCCTGCAACGGCGCGGTTTTCGCCCGCTGGAGCTTGCGATCGGGGCGCTCGTCGGTCTCATTGCCGTCGCGTATATCGCGCAACTGCTTTTCGTGCCGGTGCCTTGGGGGGCCGTGATGAACGGCATATTCATGCCGGCCGTGCCCGACCGCACGGCGCTAATCGTTTCGGCGGGCATCGTCGGCGCGACCGTCATGCCGCATGCGCTGTTCTTGCATTCGGGACTGACGGGCGATCGCGTTAAGCCGCACGGTGAACAAGAGCGCGGCAAGCTCGTGCGCTATGCCAATGTGGAGGTGATCATCGCCTTGGCTGTCGCCGGCCTCGTGAACATGGCCATGGTAATCATGGCGAGCGGGGCATTCCACGATGGGCATCGCAATCTGACCGATATCGGCGAGGCTTATCGCACGCTCACGCCATTGTTCGGTTCAATGGCGGCGGGGCTCTTTCTCACTTCGCTGATGGCTTCGGGCATTTCGAGTTCGGTGGTGGGCACGATGGCCGGGCAGATGATCATGCAGGACTTCCTGGGCGTCTCGCTGCCGCTATGGCTGCGCCGCGTCGTGACGATGGCGCCGAGCTTTCTCATCGTCGCCATGGGATACGGCGCGACGCATGCGCTCGTATTGAGCCAAGTCGTGCTCAGTTTCGCGGTGCCCGTGCCGATGCTCGCGCTGATCGGCTTCGCCAGCAGCCGGCGAATCATGGGCGCGCATCGGTTGGGCGTGGGAATGCGCGTTCTCGCCGTGGCGGCGTTTCTCATCGTATTGGCGATGAACGCCGTGCTGCTTGCGCAGAGCTGGCCGCTTTGAAGACGAGTAGCCGGATCATAGGTGAGTGTTTTCGGGACCCACACAGGTGAGCCTGGCCGCACAGGCCGGCTTCACGTCGGCGCCGTCGTAGCGTCGAATTTTGGCGAAGTCGGACCGGCACAGAGCGGATTTCGCTTGATGGACGCCGCGATTCTCCACCTGCGGTGAAGTTTCCCCGCGACCGCGCTTCACTTATGGTCCCCGTGCGTGCCGAAGGTGAGTATTTTCGGGAGCGCTCAGTCCCACGATGTGGGCACCGAGCCTCGGTTGCTCGCGAAATCCGGATTCATGCGAAGATCAAAGGTTCCGACGGGCGTCGCCCGTCTCCGCCATTGCGACTACCGCCGGACAGCGAGCCGGCATCTACTGGAGAAACTGACGATGCAGATCACGGGAGACATGCTGATCGGCGGCGCCTCGGTGCGGGGTACCGCCGGGACGCTGCGCGCGTTCGACCCGGCCCGTAACGCTGAAATCGAGCCCGTTTTCGGCGCCGGCGACGCCGGCGACGTCGATCGCGCTTGCAAGCTCGCGCAGGCGGCGTTCGATCCGTTCCGGCAAGCGCCGCTCGAAACGCGGGCGCGGCTGTTGGAGGCGATCGGCGAGCGCATCATGGCGCTGGGCGATGCGCTCATCGAGCGCGCCCAAGCGGAATCGGCGCTGCCCAAGGCGCGGCTCGAGGGCGAACGGGCGCGAACCGTCGGCCAGCTCAAGCTGTTCGCGCAGCTGGTGCGCGACGGCCGCTGGCTCGGCGCGACGCTCGATTCGGCCATGCCCGAACGCAAGCCGCTGCCGCGCTCCGATCTGCGGCTGCAGATGATTCCGATCGGCCCCGTGGCCGTGTTCGGCGCGAGCAACTTCCCGCTTGCATTCTCGGTGGCGGGTGGCGATACCGCTTCCGCGCTGGCGGCCGGCTGCCCGGTCGTCGTGAAGGCGCACCCGGCGCACTTGGGGACATCCGAGCTCGTGGGCCGTGCCATTCAAGAGGCGGTGGCGGAATGCGGTCTGCCGGCGGGCGCGTTCGCGCTCGTCGTCGGCGCGGGTAACGCCGTGGGCGAGGCGCTCGTCGCGCATCCGGCGATCAAGGCCGTCGGTTTCACGGGTTCTCGCGGCGGCGGCATCGCGCTGATGAATATCGCCGCGCGGCGTCGCGAGCCGATCCCGGTCTATGCGGAGATGAGCAGCATCAACCCGGTCTTCGTGCTGCCCGGCGCCTTGGCCGCGCGCGCCGAAGCGATCGCGACCGGTTTCGTCGATTCGTTGACGCTCGGCGTCGGGCAGTTCTGCACGAATCCCGGGCTCGTGGTGGTGCTCGACGGCCCGAACCGCCAAGCGTTCGTCGACGCGGCCTCGAAGGCGCTCGAGCAGAAGGGCGCGCAGACCATGTTGACCGCCGGCATCGCCAGCGCCTATCGCGACGGCGTCAGCAAGCGCGCGGGTGTGGAAGGCGTGACGCGCGTCGGTCAAGGCGCGAACACGGATGCGCAGCACTCGGCGTTGCCCGAGCTGTTCGCGACGACCCAATCGCGCTTTCTCGCCTCGCCGCCGCTCGAAGACGAAATCTTCGGGCCGACTTCGCTCATCGTCACGTGTGCGAACGTCGATGAAATGATCGAATTGGCCGAACATCTGGAAGGCCAGCTGACGGCGACGCTGCAGATGGATCAAGCCGACGTCGAACTCGCGCGCAAGCTGTTGCCCACGCTCGAGCGCAGGGCGGGCCGCATTTTGGCGAACGGCTTCTCGACCGGCGTGGAAGTTTGCCATGCGATGGTCCACGGCGGCCCGTTCCCGGCAACTTCCGATCCGCGTTCGACCTCGGTCGGCTCGCGCGCGATCGAGCGCTTCCTGCGCCCGGTCAGCTATCAGGATCTGCCGGCTGCCCTGCTGCCGCAAGCGGTGCAGGACGACAATCCGTTGAACCTCTGGCGCTTGCGCGACGGTACGTTCGAACGTCGCTAAAGCGGTACGACGAAGGGCGGCGAACTCGCGTTCGCCGCCCTCGTTCGTTTTCGACTCGCGCGTCGTTATATCGGCGCGTATCTCATCGGCGCTTTAATTTCCCACGCGATAGACGCGCCCCGTTTGTGCGCCTTCCACGCTGCGGCAGAATGCGACGGCCGCGCGCTGTGCGCTGACGGCTTCGAATCCGCGAAAGTACGGCGCATAGGCGTCGAGCGATTCCTCGAGTACGGTCGGGCTCACGACGTTGATGCGCAGGCCGCGCGGCAACTCGATGGCCGCGCCGCGCACGAAGCCTTCGAGCGCGAGATTCACCGTGGTGGCGTTGACGCCTTCGCGGATCGGCTCGTCGGCCAGGATGCCGCTCGTCAGGGTGAACGAGCCGCCGTCGTTGACATGATGCTGCGCCGCCAGCACGACGTTGATCTGGCCCATGAGCTTGTCGCGCAGGCCGATCCAGAACTGGTCGGCCGTCATTTCGTGGAACGGGCCGAAATGGACTCGGCCGATGGTCGTCACCACCGCGTCGACACGGCCAATTTCATGAAATAGACGCTCGACGCTGGGCAGATTCGTTGCATCGACGTGATAGTCGCCGCGCGTCGCGCCGACTTCGATCACCTCATGCCGTTGCTTGAGCTCTGTGCAGACGGCCTGGCCGAGCGTACCGCTCGCCCCGATCACGACGATTTTCATTGGGACTCCTCGACGAAATAAAGAAACGCGCGGCGCCGCGCGCCGCGTCCTCGCGCATTATGAGCGCGCGCCGCTTTTCGTGCGAAGAGGTAGAGTCAGCAAGACGGCTGCGACGAGCTTGCCGGCGAGCCCCAGCCCGGTGACGAGTGCGGCCAGCGGATAGGTGCTCCATTCGCCGGGCAACAACGGACCGACGAGTACGACCGAGCCGAAGCCGAGCAGGACAGCGACCCAGCGCGCCCACGCGTAACGTAGGGCGACGAGCGCGTAGAGCAGCCCAACGAGCATACGCGCCGTTAGCGCGGCCGCGAGCGCGGTCGGCACGGCCCCGGCGCTTTCCGCCGGCGCGGGCGCAATTTGCCCGAGGGGCAACTCGATCCACGCGAGCGCGTAGCTGATCCCCAAGCACGCGAGCGCGAGCGCGAACCGCCTTGCCGCGCGCGGCTCGAGCGGGGCGCGCCGAGGCGGGCGCGCGGGGCGTACGCGCCGGATCTGGGCGCCGGGTAACGGGTGGCTCGCGTTCATAGTCGCTCGCAAGGGTGGGCGATGCCCGATTCGCAGCGGCGCGGATGCGCGCGGCGTGCACAGTCGTTCATCCATCGTAGCGCAGCCTGAAGCAACTTCAAGCGTGGTGCGTGGGCCAGCGCACGATCGAGCCGCCGACCGTGCATGCGCGGGCAACGCTTCGCGGCTGCAAAACCCGTTCCGGGCTCGGTGCGGCATGGCTAGGCGGCGCGCCGTGTTCGTGCGCGAGAAAAACGTCAATTAATTTCAATAGAACCGGCGTTTCCTACAGAGTATGATTCGAATCCTGCAGGCCGGCGCCCGTGGTGAAAACGCAGTCAAGCGCTTGCTTTGCGGCCGCGCGACGCATCGCACGTCGTGGCGGCGAGCGCATTCAGGGAGGCAGGTGACCCATGCATCACCCCGACGCCGCATTCACGCATCGCGGATATTTGCTCAATTGCGCGCCCGCGAGGGCGGGGGACGGCACTTATCAGCCTTACGTCGTGATATCCCGTTCGAGCGACGGTGAGCTCGTCGCGAACCGTTTCTTCCCCAACGAACTGCGTTTCAGCGACGAAAGCGCGGCTATCGCCCACGCACGCGACTGGGCCGTTCGCTGGATCGATGTGAGCAGCATGACGGTTTGACGCGCGCGCACGATCATGCGCATACGAAGCGACCGTTTGCGCAACGACGCATAAAACGCGGTAATCTCTTCCCATCCGTCCATTACGAAGCCGCATCGTCGCCGTTTTCATCATCATGCCGAACTCGCCTTCCCGCCACTGGGGCCTGGATCAAATCGTGGCCGATCTGCGCGCATCGCGCGAAGCGCTGCACCGCACGCGCCATCCCCGAGGCATTCGCGAGTTGCCGTCGCGCACGGCCATCGTCGGCATCGTCGAAAATCTGCGCGCGGTCATGTTTCCGACCCACTACGGCGCGCCCGATCTAACCGACGAAAGCGTCGACTACTATGTGGGCCAGACGCTCGAAAACACATTGCGTCTGCTGTGCGAGCAGGTGCTGCGTGCGCTTCGGTTTTTGCCCGAGCACGTCGATACGCCGCGGCCCGAGCTCGAAACGCTCGCCTTCGAGATCACGCGCTCGTTCGGCACGCAACTGCCGAGCATCCGCGCGATGCTCGTCTCCGATATCCAGGCCGCTCACGCGGGCGATCCGGCGGCTCAGCACATCACGGAAATTTTGCTGTGCTACCCCGGCGTCCTCGCGATCATGCATCATCGGCTCGCTCATGCGCTGCACCAGCTCGGCGTGCCGCTGCTCGCGCGCTTCATCAATGAGATCGCGCACTCCGCCACGGGTATCGACATTCACCCCGGCGCGCAGATCGGCCGCAGCTTCTTCATCGATCACGGCACCGGCGTCGTGATCGGCGAGACGGCGATCATCGGCGAGCGGGTTCGCGTGTATCAGGCGGTGACGCTCGGCGCGAAGAGCTTTCCGGCCGATGCCGACGGCGCGCTCGTCAAGGGCCATGCTCGACATCCGATCGTCGAGGACGATGTCGTGATCTATGCGGGCGCGACCATTCTCGGCCGCGTGACGATCGGACGCGGCGCGGTGATCGGGGGCAACGTGTGGCTCACCCACACTGTGGCGCCAGGGACGAACGTGTCGCAAGGCAGCGTGCGCGAGGGCGGCCGCGCCGACGATCCCGACCAGCCGCGCGCTCGCGTGCGCCGATGAACCGCGGGCGTGTCGTCATCCATCGTAGTGCCGTCGCCGGCGTGCAGGCGACGACTGCCGATACGGCGCAATCGTTTGGCCGCCATTCGCACGATGCGTTCGGCGTTGGCGTGGTATGGCGCGGCGCGCAGCGCTCGGCCAGCGGCCGCGGCCCCGTCGAAGCGCGCGCCGGCGATGTCATCACGGCCAATCCAGGCGAAGTGCACGACGGCAGAGCGTTTGACGAGCGCGGCCGCGCTTGGCGCATGCTCTATTTCGAACCCGCATTGGTGTACGACGTCGCGCGCGAATTGGGCGTCGCGGCGCCGACTGCGATCGAATCCGTGCGGCCCGTGCTGCACGACGCTGCCTTTTTCAGCGACTTCGAGTATGCCTTCGCCGCGGTGGTCGGCGCGCCCGATGTCTTCGATGAAGCGCTCGCGCGCGATGCCGCGCTTTACGCCCTGACGACACGGTTCGTGCGCGGCCATACGACCGCACGGGTGCGCATGCCCACAGCTGGACCGGCCGAGGACGTCGGCGCATCGATCCGGCGCGCGAAAGCGCGTATCGACGACGATCCATGCGAGCCGGTCACCCTCGAGGGCCTCGCCGCGGAGGCGGGCATGAGCCGCTTTCAACTCTTGCGCGGCTTTGCGCGCGAGATGGGCTTGCCGCCTCATGCCTATTTGATTCAGCGTCGCCTTGCGCTCGCGCGCCGCTTGATCGAGCAGGGCATGCCGCTCGCCGGCGCGGCGGCCGGCGCGGGCTTCGCCGACCAAAGCCATATGACGCGCGCGTTCGTGCGCGCCTTCGGCGTCACGCCGGCCCAATACGCCGGGGCCGTTCGCTAGAAGCCGGCAGCGGTCGCATCGATCGCTGGCCGAGTGCGGCCCCGCATGCGCGCTCCCTCGTTGCAATTTCGTTCAAGACCGGGCCGATATGCTCCCCTAAGCTGCATCGCATCTTTTGCACATAGGAGCGATGCGATGAGCTCGCGTTTGACCGGCTATTTCTATTGCGCGCTCGCGATGATCGGGGTGGGCAGTACCGTGGTGGCGAGCAAGATGATCGCGCATGGTCTGCCGCCGTTCACGGCGACGGCGTTGCGCTTCGCGATCGCCTTGCCGCTGTTCGTGCTGCTGATGAAGCTGACGCGTCAGCGATGGCCGCGCGTGAGCCGCGGCGAAGCGGTGCTGCTAGTCGTGCAATCGGCTTCGGGCAGCGTCGGCTATACGGTGCTGCTGTTGATCGGCATGCGGATGACGTCGGCCACCGACGCCGGTGTGATCGCCGGCACGCTGCCCGCCGTGGCGGCGCTGGTCGCGGTCGTGGCGTTGCGCGAGCGGCCGGGCGCCTTGACGATCGGCGCCGTTGCGTTGGCCACGGCCGGCGTGCTCGTCTGCACGGTGCGGGCAGGCGATTCGGTCTCCGCGGCCGGCGCGGCGACGACGTGGCTCGGCAACGTTTGCATCATCGCGGCCGTGCTGTGCGAAGCGCTGTTCATTCTGCTCAACAAGCGCCTACGCACGAGCGTGACGCCGTTGCAGATGTCGACGTTGATGTCCGGAATCGGCCTCGCGCTGTCGCTCGTCCCCGCGCTGATCGAACGTCCATGGACGCTCGGATACGACGGGCCGGCGGTTGCGGGCGTGGTGTATTACGCGTTCGTGCCGACCGTTGCCGGCTTTCTGCTGTGGTTCGCGGGCGCCGCTCGCATCGCCGGTGCGCAGGCCAGCGCGCTGACGGCCTTCGTTCCGGTGTCGGCCGCTGCGTTCGCGGCCGTCGTGCTCCACGAACGCGTCACGGCGGCGCAATGGGGGGCGATGGCGTGCGTGCTTGCCGCGGTTTTGCTGATCGCATGCGACGGGGCGCACCTCGGCAAGCAGGCGCGCGTTTCGCTCGTCAAGTATTGGGCACGCTGAGGCCGCCCGGATTGCCCACGATGGCCAAAAATTCGCGCCGCGTCGACGGATCGTCGCGGAACGAGCCGAGCATGCGCGAAGTCACCATCTGCACCCCGGGTTTGTGTACGCCGCGGGTCGTGATGCATTGATGCGCGGCTTCGAGAATCACGCCGACGCCTTTGGGCTGCAGGATTTCGTTGAGCGCATCGGCGATTTGCACCGTCATCTTCTCTTGAATCTGCAGCCGTTTCGCAAATGCGTCGACGAGGCGCGCAAGCTTGGAGATCCCGACGACGCGATGATCGGGCAGGTACGCCACGTGCGCCCGGCCGATGATCGGCACCATGTGATGCTCGCAATAGCTTTCGAAGCGAATGTCCTTGAGTACGACCATTTCGTCGTAGCCATCGACCTCGGAGAACGTTCGGGCGAGAATTTCACGCGGGTCGCACGAGTAGCCTATGAAGAATTCCTCGTAGGCGCGAACGACGCGGGCCGGCGTATCGAGCAAGCCTTCGCGCAGAGGATCGTCGCCGGCCCAGCGCAGCAGGACACGCACGGCGTCTTCCGCCTCGCCGCGCGTCGGGCGCACCGACACCGACGCCTGCGCGCGCTTGGTTCGCTTGCTTGCCTGGGCTTGGTCGCCTTTCTTCGCTCGGGATCCTTCCTTCATCGTTCGCTCCTCGTTGCTTCGCCTGCGCGATACTCGGTAGTTCGAAATAGGGCCATTGTTCCATGATTTCGGCGGCGCCGGGGGTGTCGGCTTCTGCGCTTCAGCGCTTCTTTGCTTGCCGTAGCACAATACGGTGCGCCGGACTCAACTTGTCCCACCTCGCCGAGGAAATGCGTCATGCCTTTCGCCACGATCAACGGAATTGCCCTTCATTACCGCGTCGATGCGGCGGAGCATAGCGATGCGCCATGGCTCGTGCTCGCGAACGCGCTCGGCGCAGACCTGACGATGTGGGCGCCGCAGATTGCCGATTTTTCCTCGCGGTTTCGGGTCTTGCGTTTCGATTCGCGTGGTCTCGGCTGCTCCGACGCTCCCCCGGGGCCGTACACGATCGATCAGTTGACCGACGATCTAGTCGGCTTGCTCGACGCCATGTCGATCGAGCGCGCCCACTTCTGCGGGCTGTCGATGGGCGGATTGCTGGGCATTGCGTTGGCCGCGCGCCGGCCCGAGCGGGTGGGGCGTCTCGTGCTCGCGCATACGGCCGCCCGAATCGGCGCGCCCGACGTGTGGGCTCAACGCGCGCGTCAAGCCCGCGAGCAAGGGGCGGGCTCGCTTGCCGATGCAACGCTGCAGCGCTGGTTCAGCCCCGCCTTTGCGGCGCGCCAGCCCATCGTGGTGGCCGCTATTCGCGATGCGTTCGTTCATATGGACAGCGAGGGATATGCCGGCAATTGCGAGGCCATCGGGGCGGCGGATCTGAACGTCGAGGCGGCCGGCATTCGGGCGCCGACGCTCGTCATGACGGGCAACGCCGATCCGTCGGTTGCGCCCGAACTCAGTCATGCGCTGGCGCAAGCCATTGCCGGCTCGCGCTTCGTGCAATTGGAGGCGCAACATTTGTCGAACATCGAACGGGCAGACGAATTCACGCGCAGGGTGCTCGAATTCCTGGGTGCGTAGTCACCGGCCCAGCGGCGCGGGGCCGCCGCGAGCCAGCGTGCTACTCCTCGGCGTCATGTTCCGCCACGAAGCGCAGCAGGTAGGCGCGCACCGCCGCTTCCAGCGCGCGGTGATCGGCGACGCTCTTCGAGCCGGCCTCCGCCTCCTGGCCGAATAGGCTGGGCGGCGCGTCGTACATGCCTACTTCGAATCCTTCTCGCAGCACGCGAATTTCATGCGTGGTTTCCAGATATTCGGCCACCCAATGTATGCCTTCGATATGGGCGCCTGTGCGAACCGGTGCGGTCATCGGAGCCTCCTGTCGCGAATGGCGTCAGCGCCAACGAAACAAGGGTACGCCACTCCCGCACCGGACGCACGCGGGAAGTTGCCGCGTGCGCGCGCTTAGTGACTGATCGCCTCGAGCGAGCGGCCTTTCGTGGACGGTCCGAGCAGGATCATGCAGATGCCGACGACCATCGACGCGCCGATGAAGACGGCCACGCCCGGTACGCCGTACTTGTGCAAGAGCACGCCGATCGCCAGGCCCGCGAACGCCACGGCGAGCCGGCTCCACGAATAGACGAAGCCCACGGCGCGCGCGCGGATGCGGGTCGGGAACAGCTCGGCTTGGTAGCCGTGATACGCGTACGACATGACGTTGGCCGCGAGCGTGAACAGCACGCCGAGCAAGATGAGCAGCCCGGGCGCCGAGGCTTGCGAGAACAGCGCGATCACGATGCCCATGATCAAGAGGCCGCCGCAGATCTGCGTCTTGCGTTCGATCTTGTCGGCGAACAGCGTGCCGAGCAGTGGGCCGAACGGATTGGCGATCGCGATGATGAACGCGTATTGCAGGCTCGTGGTGACATGGACGCCGCGGCTGATGAGCAGCGTCGGAACCCAGGCAGCGAAGCCGTAGAAGCCGATCGCCTGCGCCATGTTGAAGATCGAGAGGATGATCGTGCGCTTGATGTAGAGCGGCCCGAAAATCTCGCTGAACGAACCGCGTCCTTCCATTTCGTTGCCGATCGGCTGCGGCGCCGGAAGCTTGATGCCTTTCTCGGCTTCGACGCGTCGCTCGATGTCGGCGACGATGCGTTCCGCTTCGTCCACCCGCCCCTGTCCCGCGAGCCAGCGCGGGCTTTCGGGAACGTTGCGTCGGATGATCCAAACGAAGACCGCGCCGAGGGTGCCGATCAGAATGACCACGCGCCAATAGTCGAGGCCGAAGGGGTGCGTGTCCTTCAGGATGAAGGCGAGAAACGCAACCACCGGCACGACGCAGAAGGTGATGAACTGATTGATCGCATAGGCTCGGCCGCGTTCGCCGCTGGGAATCAGTTCGGAGATGTAGGAATCGATCGTCACGAGTTCGACGCCGATGCCGATGCCGGCCACGAGGCGCCATAGGTTAATGGCCTGCCCCGAATGCTGAAACGCCATGATGGCGGTGCAGACGACGTACCAAACCAGCGACCAGGTGAAAATGAACCGCCGGCCGAACCGGTCGGCGACGAAGCCGAACACGAGCGTGCCGAGCCATAGCCCGGCGAAGGTCGCAAAAACGAACGTGCCGAAGCCCGCGACAGCGATCGGCGCGAGCGCCGCGAAAATGCCGAGCGATTCAGGTTTGAATAACCCGGACTGCACCATCCCCGGTGCGACGTAGCCCGTGAAGAATAAATCGTAAAACTCGAATACGCCGCCGAGCGAAATGAGCATCACCATCGTCCAGACGGTGCGCGACGGCGGCAAGCGGTCGAACCGCGCGGCGATTGCTTGGGATTGCTGATTGGTCATCTGCGCCTCTTTCCGTTCTTTTCCGTTTTGCTGTCGAGTGCCAAGAAATGCCTTCGAATGCCTTGCTATCGGCATACGCCAAGGCATAGGCTAACCGATACGGCAACCGGGGCGGGCGCCCCGCCGCATGACTCTCTCATGTCGTCAACTACTTAACAATGGGTGGGAACACGGAACGCGGAGCGGCAAGTGGATCCGTCATGCATCGAATTCGCACCGAATATGACCTAAATTAAGAGCCTAAGCCGAGCGCGCGGCGGAAAGCAAAAAAATCCGATCGCCGGTGTCGAAAACGCGCGCGCTCGCACGTCGTGGGAATGGAGCCTCTCGGAACACGCGAAAACAAGCGCGGGCGAACGCGCCGATCGCCGTCGCCGCCCGCGAGGCCCATTCATTAACCAAGTACTGACAATGGAGCGCCCAAAATGACCTCAGCCGTCAAACCGATTCCGGAAGGTATGCATACCGTCACGCCGCAGCTCGTCTGCGCGAACGCCGCCGATGCGATCACGTTCTACACGAAGGCGTTCGGGGCCGTCGAACTGTTTCGAATGACCGGCCCGGGCGGCGGGATCGCGCACGCGCAAATCAAGATCGGCGATTCGATCGTTATGCTGACGGAAGAAAACCCAGACTGCGGCTCGGCCGGCCCCAAGACGCTGAAAGGCTCGCCCGTCAGCCTCTACCTCTACTTTGAAGATGCCGACAAGGCATTCGATCGCGTGGTATCCGCCGGCGCGAAAGTCATGATGCCGCTCGCCGACATGTTCTGGGGCGATCGTTGGGGATATGTCGAAGACCCGTTCGGCCATCTTTGGCACATCGCGTCGCGCAAGCGCGAGCCGAGCATGGAGGAGATGCAGCGGGCCATGGCCGAGATGCCGCGCAACAAAGCGTAAGCGCTGGCCGGTCGACTGCGCCCCGGGCGGCGGCGGGACCGGCGCCGCCGCCCGGCTACTGAAGCACGTCCGGGGCATCGCTGCACACGCGGCGCAGACACGTTCGCAACCAGCGATGCGCACAGTCCGCTTTCCAAGCTCAACGCATTGAACAAGACCCACGCTGCCGTCAAGGCGCTCATGCTGGGCATTATCGCCTTCGGTTAGCTTCCCTCTTCCGCTCGACGAAGCGAGGGCGCCGATCCCATTGGCTGCGTCTCGCTTCGCCGCATCCGCCGTGCCGGGCAAATCAGCGCTTGTAACCAATCATGAGATCGAGCAGCCCCTGCAGGCAGGGTTACTTGTT
>DATJJH010000160.1:0-5314 GCA_035492395.1 Trinickia sp.
GTTTTGGCGCGCGTGCGCCGTGTAAAAGGCCAAATCGACGCGCTTGAACGCGCGCTAGAGGAAGGGGCCGACTGCGGTCCCGTCCTGCAGCAGATCGCGGCCGTACGCGGGGCCGTCAATGGATTGATGGCCGGGGTGCTCGAGAGCCATCTCCGAGAAGAGTTTTCCCATGTCGCGCAAGCGAACGGCGCACAGCAAGAGGCGATCGACGAAGTCGTCTCCCTCGTGCGCTCATATCTTCGTTGATCCGATTCAGCGGCTATTGACGATGCCGGCTGACCCTCCCCTTTTTTCGCCTAAAGGACTGACATGAAATCACGTGCTGCCGTTGCGTTCGGGCCCGGCAAACCCCTTGAAATCGTCGAGATCGATGTCGAGCCGCCTCGTAAAGGAGAAGTGCTCGTCAAAATCACGCACACAGGCGTCTGCCATACCGACGCGTTCACGCTCTCGGGCGACGATCCCGAAGGCTTGTTCCCCGCTGTGCTGGGCCATGAAGGAGCCGGCATCGTCATGGAAGTCGGCGAAGGGGTGACGAGCGTCAAACCCGGCGATCACGTGATTCCGCTTTACACGGCGGAATGCGGCGAGTGTCTGTTCTGTAAGAGCGGCAAGACCAATTTGTGCGTGGCCGTGCGCGCCACCCAAGGCAAGGGCGTCATGCCCGACGGCACCACCCGCTTCAGCTACAACGGCCAGCCTGTCTACCACTACATGGGCTGCTCGACGTTCAGCGAATACACGGTCGTTGCCGAAGTGTCGCTGGCGAAGATCAACCCGGACGCCAACCCCGAGCAAGTCTGCTTACTGGGTTGCGGCGTCACGACGGGACTAGGCGCCGTCAAGAACACTGCCAACGTGCAGGAAGGCGACAGCGTGGCCGTATTCGGTCTGGGCGGCATTGGCTTGGCCGTGATCCAGGGCGCCAAGCTGGCGAAGGCGGGCCGCATCATCGCCATCGACACCAATCCGAGCAAGTTCGACCTGGCGCGTGTATTCGGCGCGACCGATTGCGTGAACCCGAAAGATCATGAGAAACCGATTCAGCAAGTGATCGTCGAGATGACGGGCTGGGGCGTCGACCACAGCTTCGAATGCATCGGCAATGTCAACGTCATGCGTGCGGCGCTCGAATGCGCACATCGCGGGTGGGGCCAATCGGTCATCATCGGTGTCGCCGGCGCGGGGCAAGAAATTTCCACGCGCCCCTTCCAGCTCGTGACCGGGCGCCGCTGGCTCGGCACCGCGTTCGGCGGCGTCAAGGGGCGCTCGCAGCTGCCGGGCATGGTCGAAGACGCCATGGCAGGCAAGATTCAACTCGCTCCGTTCGTGACTCATACGAAATCGCTCGCGGAAATCAACGACGCGTTCGACCTGATGCACGAAGGCAAGTCGATTCGGACCGTCGTTCGCTACTGACGATTGCCGGCCGCCGATCGATTCGTTCGCGGCCGGCGCCAGTGTGCCTCGCGGTCTCGAGTTCCCATCGGGCAGCGGCGATGGAGCGGCCTAGCGCCGACCTCGTGCCATTGCTGCCTTGCGCTCGTCCACATCGGAATCGCTATCGGTGTCGTAGTCGGTCGTTACCCTGCCCTCGCGCGTTTTCGTCACGTACGTACCCACGCCGTCGGCGATATTGCGCTCGATGATCCGCGGCGTGTCGACAAACGCCTGCGCCGGACGAGACAGCCAGAAAGGACCGCGGCGCGCCTTATCGTCGAACCCCAGCTCGTCCGCGCAACTCCCGCAGGGCCGCATCGTACCGGCCAAGAGGCGCCGGTCCATCGATTCGTCGAACGTTTCTCGCACGTAGTGCAGGATGCGGCGCTCGGCATGCAGGCTAACGGTAGATCCACGTTCGCTGAAGCGCTCTCGCGGCACGTGAAATCGCCCCGCCGCGATGGCGGCTCGGACTTGCTCTTCCAGCGTACCGCGGCCTTGTTCTACGAGGCGGTTCGGCGCACTCGCGAGCGCATGCCCAAGCTTGCCCGCATGCCTTTTTTCCCGAGCGTCCAACGAAGCCTGCGCATACGCGGCTAAGTCCCCTGCCCCGCGCTCGTCGAAAAACCTTGCCAGGTCGGCATTCGCCTCGTTCGTGTTGGACGCCACCACGATCTGCCGCGTGCCGACATGGAAATAGCATTGAACCTCGCGCGCGGCGGGAAAGCGGTTCTTGAGGACCGTCGACAGCCAGCGCAGCATCTGACGGGGACGCTCCGTTCCGTACGAGCGCGGCAGGCGAACCAGGTCCTCGTTATTGGCATAGATCTTTTCGAGGCGATTCTTCGCCTTCGGGCCCGGATCGCCCGTGCTAGGCCTCACGATGAACACCTTTCCCGGGATCGAGCCGCGCGCGGGAAGCTCGAAGCGCGCCATCTCGCGCGGCGCAGCGGCGACGTCGATCTTCCCCGACGCCACCGCGTGCAGCCGCGCGAGTGCCTCGTCGATGCCCGGCACGAGATGGCTACCGAAGCGCGACAGGGTGTCGTGCACGTCGCCGCGCTGGCGCAGCACGCCACCGGCGCCAATGACGGCCGTGAGCGCCTCGGGAAGCAGGTTTGCCTGTACCGCTGCCTCGCGCGGCGACAGTGCCGGGTTGCGTTGCAGCGTATTCATTGCATCGATGAAACGCGGCATCTCACTGCGCAACGCGTTGAGCAATCGCTCGGCATCGACCCAAGGCAACGGCAAATCACGGGCCTGCTGCGTGTGCCCCAGCGCCGCGAGGGACGCGGCAAGCGATTCCCGATGTTGAGCGTAGTCCGGCATGTTCCGTATGAGGTCCAGCTCACGCAAGCTGCTCTGCTCGAGCGAGACGTACTTACGGACCAACGAAGGCTGCACGCCTAGCGCGGCACCGATCGTCCCAGACGAACTTGCACGTTCGCCTTCGATCTTTCGCAGGATGTCTACGAGCAAAGCGGTGCTCATTTTATGCGTCCCGCTGTCGCCGGGTACGTGCAGGCTGTCGGCCACCTCCTGATGGCCGAGCCGAGAGAACAGCAATTGCAGGTCGCCGCGCACCTGCGCGTAATCCGGTAGGCGTGCAAAAGCATCGAGCGGCTTAGCGGGCGTGCCGTCCGCATTCAGCCAGGCGCCCAGCGTGCGCCGCTCTAACCCGAGCGGCCCGGCCACCGCCGACAGCATGCCCGGCGTCCTGCCGCGGCCAACGAGTTGCTCGTCTTGCTTCGCGAGCATCGATTCCAGCGCCGCCTTGAGCAAAGCCGCGCTCACTTGAACACGTTGCTTCGCGGGCGGCGACGGCAAGTCCTCGCTGGTCAGATGCATCGTCTTCGCCAGCGCGTCGATTGCGTCGCGGCGCTGTGCATAATCCGGCATCTTGGATAGCGCGACTTGCAGCTCGCCGGACTGCCATCGCTTAGCGTTGATCCACCTGCCGACGGTTCCGTCCGGCGCCAGAACGTCACGTGCGATGACCGACGTCGAACCGCCGCGGCTGCGCGCGAGGAGCATCCGATACACCATGTCCGCCGTCGTGTTCCGCCGCGACCCTTTGGCAAGGACGCCGAGCGTCTGCGTGGGTTCTCGGGTGGTCCCCGTCGGCACGCCTGCGGGGACATCGAGCGGTTCGTTCCTGGACGTCGCGGCAGCCGGCAGCGCGCTGGCCGGGCGTAAGCGTTTCGTTGAAGCAGGCACGGCCGCTTCGGCCGACGACGGCAGCAGCCGTTTTCCCTTCGTATCGCCGCGAGGCTGCGGGGGCGCGTTGGTCGATACGGTGCGGCGAACGCGCAACTCGGCAAGCGCGCCCGTGCGGGCGGGCGTGTCGCTTGCCTCGTCGAGCGAGGTGGCCTCGGCCGCCGCTGCTTTGTCGGCCGCTTCGGGCGCGTTTGCCGCATGAGCGTTGCCTGGATTTCCTGATCCGATCCGCATGACGAATTCCCGATATCGGCGAGTGGAGAAGCGTGCAGCTCGCAAATCACGCGCGCACGTTCGAGATCCTCATGCAACCAAGCGAAGCGATGGCGTGCGGGGCGCGAATTTCCGGCGACGGCGGCGAAGACGACGCGCCGTGCGTCTGCGCAATGCGCACCATGAGCGACAGTCCGATCCCACTGCCGCGCTCCGTTTGCTCGGCGCCGCGCAAACTGGGAAGCATGACCAACGGCGAAGCCTCGCACCCGGAAGATCTGACGAAGACGTTCAGTAGCGATCTGACCGTGCCGGCGCCCGCATACGTTAGACAAAACGACGCGCAGGGTCGACAATCGTTCGCACATAAGCGCCTGGCGTCCACGCCAAGCGCAACGATACGCGTTAAAAAAAGGAGACCTGCGAATGCCAACGACCACCTGCCCCAAATGCAACCGCTACTCGACCGTCCCCAACGTACAAAACGCAGCGCCGTATGCGTGCCCCTTTTGCACGAGCACGACCCGCGAGCCGATGCTGCTTTACAAATGCTTTTCGTGCATGAAGGTGTCGATCTTCGCCGTTGCGCGCATGCCGCGCGCGTGTCCCCAATGCAGGACGATCGTGCGTACGCTCCCACGCGACTTGATCCCGCCGCCGAGGGTCGTCGCGCCATTCGTGGAAACGGATTGGCTCTATCACGTCACGAGCATGACGATCGCACGCTCGATCAAGATCCAGGGAATCCGGTCCGCGTTTAGACGAACGGGAAGCGTCGCACCCGACCCGAACGGCTCGTTCGCCCTCGACCGGGTGAACCGGATCAACGGCACGATCGCCGGACGCATCACGAAATACCTCGTCGTGTGCTTAGCCAATGCAGCCAACGGCGATACGTGGCGCGATGCCGCGGTGGACTACACGCCCTTCGCGCATGCCGCGACGGGAAGCAACGACGACTACATGTCCTTGAGCACGCGCGAAGACGCAGCGTTATTGCAGTTCGGCAGGCAAGTCCATGGCTCTAAATTCACGTTGAAGCCGAAAGGCACCATCGGCCTTGGCAGAAAGCCCACCACGATCGCACTGCGCAATACGCTCGTCGGCAATCCGGATCATTACCTCACGAAGCTGGCCACGCAGGCCGCGAACTACGATTTCGACGTCGAGGCCGCGATTACCGCTTGCCACGTGTATTTCCTGAACACCGCCCTGGAACGGTTGGTATTCGAAGGGGGATACACCGACTACACGAAGCTTCGGAGCCCGTCGTCGATCGTCGTCCTGCGGGTGCGCCGCGCCGATGTGATCGGCCTCGAGCAGGACATGGCGGACTTCCGCGCGGTGCGCACGAGATCGGACGTGCCCGCGGCGCGGGTCGAAATCCTCGTCGGCACGGCGATACATACCGAGTTCAAGAGGCTGGATGTGCGCAGCCGGGATG
>DATJJH010000161.1:0-24112 GCA_035492395.1 Trinickia sp.
TAGAAACCCCGGCCCGTTCCATTTCGCCGCGCCACAGGCCCTAAACGGCGCGAGCGCACGAGCTGATAAGGGCGCAGCGCATACGCCAGCGTACCGAACCCGCTCCAAATATGCACGAGGCGCGTGAAAGGGAACAGCAGGAAGACGGTCATGCCGAGGATCAAATGCAACTTGAAGGGCCAGAGCACCGATGCCATGGCCGCCGCATCGGGCCGCAGCGTCACGATGCGCTGCGCCCAATCGGCCAGCACGAGCATTTCATGTGGGTCGGCGCGCTGGGCATACGAAAACGGCAGTGTCAGCAACCCCAGACACAGTTGCACCCACAGCACGATCAAGATGGCAAGGTCCGTCGGCCGGCTCGTCTTGCGGATGCGAGGATCGAAAATGCGGCGATGAAGCAGCATCGTCAATCCGATGAAGCAGAGCGTCCCGGCCGTCCCGCCCGAGATAATCGCCAGCATCTGCTTCTGCGACGGCGTGATGAACATCGTATAGAGGGCATGCGGCGTCAGCAGCCCTACCGTGTGACCGAACAGCAAGAACAGCACACCTATGTGGAACAAGTTGCTGCCCCAGCGCAACTGCGCCCGACGCAGCAGCTGAGACGAATCGCTCTTCCACGTATATTGAGCACGCTCGAATCGCGCGAGGCTGCCTAGCAAGAAAGCCGTAAGGCAGATATACGGATAGACGGAAAAGAAGAACGTATCGAGGGAGGGGCTCATGCTCGTACTCCTTGGGCGGCGCCATGCGCTGCCTGTGAATCGGGAGCCGGCGCGCGGCGCACGACGCGAACCGGCTGCGGCTGCCCCGCCCCTCGCTGCCCTGCGTTGCCGCAACCGTCGAACGCCGCGGGCTCTTGCCATGCTTCGTCGAGGTCGAGTTCCGGCTCGATCGGCGGCGCATCCGCGGCGACGCTCGCACCCGCGAGATCGAGTAAGGCCGCGATGACCGCGGCGTATGCGCTACCGCGCTTGTCGACCGCTGCATAAATGCGCTGCAAGATATGCGCGACTTCCCCGAGCAACGAAGCGGCCGCCTCGCGCGGCTGCGTCGACGCGTATTCGAGCAGTACCGTCAGGTGATCGGGCAGTTCGCCGTCGCGCAACGCAAGCCCCGCTTGTTCGTACGTAGCGATCAGATCGAGCATCGCAGGCCCGCGCTCGCGAGAATCGCCGTGCACATGCTCGAACAAGTGCAGCGCCGTGCCGCGGCCACGATCGAAGAGTTCCACGTAAGAAGCCTCCGCATCGAGACCGTCTGCGCACGCGATCGTTTCAACCAGCGCCTCGATTTGCGCGAAGCGCGCCGGGCCGATTGCTTTCGACCCGCGCAGCGCCCCCCATACGTCGTGGAGATGCGCCCGCCATTCGGTATCGGGATATCGCAACAGGTACGCCAGCGCACGCAGCGTCAACGAGAACGCCACGTCCCGTTCGTTTTCATCGTATCGAGCCATCATCAGTTCTCCACCTTGATCGGGATCGTGCGCTTACCTTCGCCGCCGAACAGGCTCGGCTCGTCGTCGCCATGATTGCAGCCGTTTCCAAAGCTAAAGCCGCACCCGCCGCGCATATCGAACGCGTTCTCCGCGTATTCGCGGTGCGACGTGGGAATCACGAATCGATCTTCGTAATTCGCAATCGCCATGACGCGATACATATGCTCCATCGTCTCAACGCTCAATCCGACCTGACGCAACACGGCATCGTCGGTCACGCCGTCGACGTGCTTGGCGCGCTGATAGGCGCGCATCGCCAACATCCGTTCGAACGCACGCACTACGGGGCCCTCGTCGCCCGCTGTCAGCAAGTTGGCGAGATACTGCACGGGTATCCGCAATTGGCTAACGTCTGGGATCGCGCCGTTGGCGCCGATATGGCCAGCTTGCGCGGCGCCCGTGATCGGCGAAAGCGGCGGCACGTACCAAACCATCGGCATCGTGCGGTACTCGGGGTGCAGCGGCAATGCGACTTGCCACTCGACAGCCATGCGATAGACCGGGCTGTTGCGCGCCGCTTCGAGCCAGTTTTCGGGCACGCCGTCGCGCCGCGCCGCTTCGATTACCGTCGGATCGTACGGATCGAGGAAGACATCGAGCTGGGCCTTGTACAGGTCCTTTTCGTTTTCGACGCTCGCGGCCTCTTCGATGCGATCGGCGTCATAGAGCAAAACGCCGAGATAGCGAATGCGCCCGACGCACGTCTCGGAGCACACGGTCGGCTGTCCGGCTTCGATACGCGGATAACAAAAGATGCACTTCTCGGCCTTGCCCGTCTTCCAGTTGTAATAGATCTTCTTGTACGGGCAACCGCTTACGCACATGCGCCACCCGCGGCACTTGTCCTGATCGATCAGCACGATGCCGTCTTCCTCGCGCTTATAGATCGAGCCCGAGGGGCACGATGCGACGCACGCAGGATTCAGGCAGTGCTCGCACAAGCGAGGCAGATACATCATGAACGTGTTTTCGAACTGCCCGTAGATGTCCTTTTGAATGGCTTCGAAGTTCGCGTCCTGGCTGCGCTTGGAGAACTCTCCGCCAAGGATTTCCTCCCAATTCGGGCCACCGGTGATTTTCTCCATCGGCTGGCCGGTGATCAGGCTGCGCGGCTTGGCCGTCGGCGCGGCCTTCATCTCGGGCGCGCTATGCAGATGCTCGTAGTCGAACGTATAAGGCTCGTAGTAGTCGTCGATCTGCGGCAGGTTCGGGTTCGCGAAAATGCGCGAGAGCACCTTGAGCTTGCCGCCCTGGCGCGGTTCGATCGACCCGTCCTTCTTGCGCACCCAGCCGCCGTTCCACTTTTCCTGGTTCTCCCACTGCTTCGGATAGCCGACCCCGGGCTTCGTTTCGACGTTATTGAACCAGGCGTACTCAACGCCCGGCCGGTTGGTCCAGACGTTCTTGCATGTCACGCTGCAGGTGTGGCACCCGATGCACTTATCGAGGTTCAGCACCATGCCGATTTGGGCGCGCACTTTCATTTTTCGACTCCTTGCGTTTGCGCCGCGCTCTGCGCAGCAGCGGGCTCGTCGAGCCAATCGACGCGCCGCATCTTGCGCACGACCACGAATTCATCGCGGTTCGTGCCGATCGTTCCGTAATAGTTGAAGCCATAGCTCAGTTGCGCGTAGCCGCCGATCATATGCGTCGGCTTCAGCACGATGCGCGTGACAGAGTTGTGAATTCCGCCGCGCACGCCCGTGATCTCGGAGCCCGGGGTGTTGATGATCTTCTCCTGCGCGTGATACATCAGCACCATGCCGTTCTTGACGCGTTGGCTGACGACCGCTCTCGCCGCGATGGCGCCGTTGACATTGAACAGATCGATCCAGTCGTTGTCCTCGATGCCTGCGCTGCGCGCGTCGTCTTCGCTCAGCCACACCACGGGACCGCCGCGATTTAGCGTCAGCATCAACAAGTTGTCGCTGTAGGTGCTGTGGATGCCCCACTTCTGGTGCGGCGTGATGAAGTTCAGCACGATCTCGGGGTTGCCGTTCGGCTTCACGCCGTTCATCAGATCCGTCGCCTTGAGATCGACCGGCGGCCGATAGCTGGAAAAGCCTTCGCCGAACGCGATCATCCAAGGATGGTCCTGATAGAACTGCTGACGCCCTGTCAACGTGCGCCATGGAATCAGCTCATAGACGTTCGTATAGCCCGCGTTGTAGCTGACCGTCTCGCTTTCGATCCCGCTCCATGTGGGCGAGCTGATGATCTTGCGCGGCTGCGCCTGAACGTCGCGGTAGCGAATCTTTTCGTCCTCGCGCGGCAGGGCCAGGTGCGCGTGGTCCCGGCCCGTTGCCTTGGACAGCGCCTCCCATGCCTTGACCGCCACATGACCGTTCGTTTCGGGCGCAAGCTGCAGGATGACTTCGCAGGCATCGATATCGCTGACGATGCGCGGCATGCCTTGCGTGACGCCCGCTTCCTGCGTCACACCGTTCAGTTCCCCCAACTGTTTGACCTCGGCTTGAGTCTGCCAGGCGATCCCCTTGCCGCCGTTGCCTACCTGGGTCATCAAAGGGCCTAGCGCGGTAAAGCGCTTATAGAGATTCGGATAGTCGCGCTCGACAACGGACACTTGCGGCGCCGTCTTGCCCGGCACCAGCGAGCACTCGCCCTTACGCCATTCCCGAACCTCGAACGGCTGCGCAAGTTCGGCCGGGGTGTCGTGCATGAGCGGCGTCATGACGACGTCTTTCTCCTCACCCAGGTGAGGGCCGCACACCTCGCTGAACGCCTTGGCGAACCCCTTGTAGATCTCCCAGTCGGAGCGAGACTGCCACACCGGGTCCACCGCCGCGGAAAGCGGATGGATGAACGGATGCATATCGCTCGTGTTGAGGTCGTTCTTTTCGTACCAGCTCGCCGTCGGCAGAACGATGTCGGAGTACAGGCACGTCGTGCTCATCCGAAAATCGAGGGTGACGAGCAAATCGAGCTTGCCTTCCGGTGCTTGGTCGTGCCAGTCGACTTCTTGCGGCTTGGCGTCGCTCGGCCCGAGATCCTTGCCCTGCACGCCGTTGCTCGTTCCTAGCAAATGCTTGCAGAAATACTCGTGCCCCTTTCCCGACGAGCCCAGCAGGTTGGAACGCCAAACGAACATGTTGCGCGGCCAGTTCTCGGGCGCATCGGGATCCTCGCAGCTCATTTGCAAGCTGCCGTCGGTGAGGCCTTGAGCGACGAATTCCCGCACGTCCTTGCCGGCCGCAGCCGCCATGTCGGCGAGGTGAAGCGGATTCGTCTTCAGTTGCGGTGCGCTCGGCAGCCACCCCATACGCTCGGCGCGCACGTTGTAGTCGATCATGCTCGCGCCGAAGCGGGACGCATCGGCAAGGGGGGAAACAATCTCTTCCGGGCTCAGCTTTTCATAGCGCCATTGGTCGGTGTGCGCGTAAAAAAAGCTCGTGCTGTTCATTTGACGCGGCGGACGCGCCCAGTCGAGTGCGAACGCAAGCGCCGTCCACCCCGTTTGAGGCCGAAGCTTTTCTTGTCCGACATAATGCGCCCACCCGCCGCCGCTGCGGCCGATACAGCCGCACATCATCAAGAGATTGATGACGCCGCGGTAGTTCATGTCGGCGTGATACCAGTGGTTCATCGCCGCGCCGATAATCACCATCGACTTGCCGTGCGTCTTGTCGGCGTTTTCAGCGAACTGCCGAGCGAGCGCGACGACTTGAGACCGCGACACACCCGTGATCGATTCGGCCCAGGCAGGCGTGTAAGCGGCATCGTCGTCGTAGCTTGCGGCGCCGCTGCCGAGGCCGCGGTCGACACCGTACTGCGCCGCTTGCAAGTCGAACACCGTCGCGACGAACGCGTCGTGCGCGCCGTCTTCGTTAGGGTTGACCAAGCCCACCCGGACAGCGGGCACGCGCGCCATGCTGATCCGCCCGCTTTGCTCGTTGGACGGAAAGTGCGGGTTATGCTCGCCCCCGAAGTAGGGAAATGCGACATCGACGATCTCGTGTGGCTGCGGCATATCTTCGAGGACCGAGAGTTTAAGGCTGGCATGTTGGCCGCTTTGCGCGTCCCGTTCTTCCAAATTCCATTTGCCGGCGTCGTCCCGTCCTTCGGCGCCCCAGCGAAAGCCGATCGAGCCGTTCGGCAGTACGACACGCCCGGCACGGTCGAACGCGACCGTCTTCCATTCGGGGTTGTTCGTCTGTTCGAGCTGGCCGTCGAAATCGCTGGCCCGCAGATAGCGATCGGGCACGAGCGTCGTACGCCCGTCAGGCAGCGTGTGCCGTTTGAGCATGACGAGCATCGGCATGTCGGTGTAACGCCGAACGTAGTCGTCGAAGTACGCGCTGCGCTTGCGGAAGAAAAACTCCGTCAAGACGACATGACCCATCGCCATGGCCAACGCGGCATCGGTTCCCTGCTTCGGGTGAAGCCAGAGATCGGCCAACTTGGCCACTTCGCTGTAGTCTGGGGTGATCGCCACCGTTTTGGCGCCCTTGTAGCGCACTTCCGTGAAGAAGTGCGCATCGGGCGTGCGCGTTTGCGGAACGTTGCTGCCCCACGCGATGATGAACGTCGAGTTGTACCAATCCGCCGATTCGGGCACGTCGGTCTGTTCGCCCCACACCTGCGGGCTCGCGGGCGGCAGATCGCAATACCAATCGTAGAAGCTCATGCAAACGCCGCCGATCAAGCTCAGGTACCGGCTGCCCGCGGCGTAGCTGACCATGCTCATGGCCGGGATCGGCGAAAAGCCGATGATCCGGTCCGGCCCGTGGCGTTTGATCGTATAGACGTTCGCCGCGGCGACGAGCCGGTTGACCTCCTCCCACGAGCTACGGACGAAACCACCCATGCCGCGCACTTGCTGGTAGTCGCGCCGCGCCTCGTCGCTCTCGACAATCGACGCCCAAGCATCGACGGGATCGGCATGAACCGTAAGCGCCGCCCGCCAGCGCTTGAGCAGGCGGGCGCGCACCATCGGGTATTTGACGCGGTTCGCGCTGTACAGGTACCACGAATAGGAGGCGCCACGTGCGCAGCCGCGAGGCTCGTGGTTCGGCATATCCCAACGCGTGCGCGGGTAATCGGTCTGTTGCGTTTCCCACGTGACGATGCCGCCCTTCACATAGATCTTCCACGAGCATGACCCCGTGCAGTTGACGCCGTGCGTGCTGCGCACGATCTTGTCGTGCGACCAGCGGTTGCGGTAGGCATCCTCCCACTTGCGGTCTTCGCTCGTGGTGACGCCGTGCCCTTCCGAAAAGCGCTCGGACGGCAGCGCGAAGTGAATCAGTCGATCGAGAAAATGACTCATGGATGCTCCGAAATCAGCAAGGCATCGGTGCTCGACGGCGCGCGTAGTGCCACCAAGTCACCGCGATACAAATCACATAAAAAGCGATGAAGACATACAACGCGGTCTCCGGGCCGCCCGTGAGCGCGATCGAACTGCCGTAGCTCTTCGGAATAAAGAAGCCGCCGTATGCCGCCATCGCCGCGGTAAAGCCGAGGGTCGCCGCGGCCTCCGTGTTGCCCTGCTTTGTCGCGCGCTCCGCGGCCTCGCGGTCGAGCGCATCGACGCCCGCTAAATTCAGTGCGAGGAAGATCACAGGGATCATGCGGAACGTGGAGCCGTTACCGATTCCCGTCGTAAAGAAGAGCACGAGGAAGCTCGCGAAAAAGCCGCCGAAGCTGCCGCCCGAAGGGCCCGAGGGAAGGAAGAACAGCACGCCGCCCACGGCCAACGCCATGACGACGAAGTTCCAGAGCGTGACGCGCGCACCGCCGAGCTTATCGGCCAGCCAGCCGCCGAACGGGCGCACGACGGCGCCGATCAGTGGCCCGAGCCAGGCATACGCAAGCGGATTGACGCTGGGGAATTCGCTTTTGATCAGCAGCGGAAACCCGGCCGCATAGCCGATGAACGAACCGAAGGTGCCCAGGTAAAGCAGGCACATCAGCCAATTGTGCTTGCGCCTGAAGATTGCCGCCTGTGCCGCGAACGACGCTTTCGCCTGCGCGATGTCGTTCATGCCGAACCAGGCCGCGAACGAGGCCACGGCGATCCACGGCACCCAGATGAACGCTGCGTTCTGCATCCACACTTGCGAGGCGTGCCCTGCCTTGACGATCGTTTGCGGCGCGCCGCCGAAGATGCCGAGGACGCCGGCCGTCACGACGAGCGGGCTCAAAAACTGGACGACCGAAACGCCGAGATTGCCGAGCCCCGCGTTGACGCCGAGGGCCGAGCCTTTGCGCTCCTTCGGGAAAAAGAAGCTGATGTTGGCCATGCTCGAACTGAAGTTGCCGCCGCCGAAGCCGCACAGCAGCGCGAGTGCGAGCATCGTGCCGTAAGGCGTCGTATTGTCCTGAACGGCGAAGCCGATGCCGAGAGCCGGCGCGAGCAACGAAGCGGTCGAAATCGCCGTCCAGCGACGACCGCCCACCAGCGGCACCATGAAAGAGTAGAAGATCCGCAGCGTGGCGCCGCTCAACGCGGGCGCCGCGGCTAGCCAAAAGAGTTGATCGGTGGTGTATTTGAAGCCGAGGCCGGGCAGGCTCACGGCCACCACGCTCCACACTTGCCAGATCGCAAAGGCAAGGAACAATGCCGGCACTGAAATCCACAGATTGAGCTTGGCGACCGCTTCGCCCTCGCGCTCCCAAAATGCCGTGTCTTCCGGCGTCCAAACTTCCAGCGTATGGCCGCTTCGCTGCGTCAGCGAACGGGTGGTCATGTCGGTTCCCCTGTCGGTTCGTGTTGACGTCGGCGTCGCATGCGGTACGTCGCTAAGATGAGCGTTGCCGACCGTGAACAAACTAACCGGTCTGCTCGGGGCTCGAATTGACGCGGATCAAGTACATCAAGGAGTGACCTTTCCAGCGATGATGTGCCTCACGCGCATGCCACGCGCGAATGCGCATCATTGACGCAGGTCAACGCGCGGCGGGCGAGTGGAAGCAGAATGAATGAATGAATGAATCGATCGATATCGATCGGCGTGTATCGCTGTCGATCGAAGAGGGTCAACGTCGGTCGACGTCGATGCGAAGCATCGAAGTTGACCGAATGCGGGAAGCTCGAGATCCGCCGGGCAGGGACTGGACGGTTTGCGTCGGCGGCGCGGCGGCCGCTCCCGGCAGGTCTTAAGCGATGCTACGCTGCACCGAGGATTTACGCCGCCAAGTACGGCGAGAGGCGCGAAAGCGCGTTTTGCACGTAGGCCTCTTTTTCGCCGACGGGTGCAACGTAGTGCAGCGCCGACGCGGCAGCCTCGATGCCCTCGGTGCGCGCGATGATCCAAGCGGCCAGATAAGGCGACGCCATGCAGCCGCCGGCAGTCGCGATATTGCCGTTCGCATAGAACGGCTGATTGAGCACCTCCACGCCTGCCTCCAGCACCCAGGGTTTCGTCGTCAGATCCGTGCAGGCCGGAATACCCATCAGCAGGCCGAGCTTCGCCAGGATCAACGCACCGGAACACTGCGCCGCGATCAATTGACGCGCCGGGTCCAGCGCGAGGCGCCCCAGCATGGCTGCGTCGGCGGCCACCTCGCGCGTCTTGACGCCGCTGCCGACGATGACCGCGTCGGCGTCGCGGGCCTCGTCGAGCAATGATTGCGCGCGCACAGTCACCCCGTTCATCGACGTCACTTCAGCTTGGGGGCAACATAAGGAAACCCGCCAATCGGGCTTTTTTATCCGATTCAGAATCCCCAATGCGACAAGCGAGTCGAGTTCATTGAATCCGTCGAACGTCAAAATGGCGATGTGCATGGTGTCTTGGGGCCGCGGGCCCGGCTAAGGGAAGATGCTCGCTATGTTACGCGCTCGCGTCAATGTCATCGAACTATTGCGCTCGGCATGCCTGCCAGATGTCCATCGCCCCGCGTTCGCTCGAACTACGGCCCGCTCATGCGCGCAAATTCCCCCTCGATCTGCAGTGGAATCGCGTCGTCGATCGAACTGGCCCACTTCGCCAGGCCGAACGCGCCCCGGCTGAAAATGCCGCTTGCCCTGAAGGCGAGCCGATCCCGCGCGCCCGACCGCACGATTGAATCGTCGAATGTCACTTCGAGTTCGATAGGATGCGTCACCGCCCGAATCGTCAGCAGGCCCAACAACGTCCCCTTTCCCTCGCCCGTGGGTATGAAACCCGTACTCTCGAAACGAATCGATGGGTAGCGGGCCGTGTCGAGCACGGCGGAACTCTTCACGAATGCGGCGGCGAAAGGCGTATTCGACTCGACGCTCCGCGCATCGATATCGACCGAGACACGGCCGAACTCGCGCGTGTCGGGCCCTCGCTCCAACCGGCCGTTCATTCGAACAAACCGCATTCGCCAACGCCATCCGTGCGGCCTTGCAATGGTGAATCTCACCGAGGAAGTTTCCGGGCGCAGACCGTAGGCGAGCGGCGCGCCGGCCGCCGACACTGCCTGAACGGTCTGTGGCGACTGCGCATTCGCGAGGCCTGCCGTGTAGAACGCTACAACGAGCGCCACCGCAAGCGCGGTCATGCGTCGCGTGCGCGCTCGTCTGCGGCATCCGGGCTCGCCGTGCTCGCCGCGGATGCGGCAGTTCGTCGTGAATCGGCCATCGTCGAAGTGCAAGCGCATAACCCTCGAGGGCAGTGCGTTGCCCCTCCAGCGAAAAAACGTACGACCACACGCGGTTATTCCAGTGCGCGAGCAGCGCGCCATATTCGGCGATGCGGCGCGCATTACCGGCGTTTACTTGGCCTTCGGCTGAAAACCCCGCGCGCCGACTTGCCACAGCGCAAACGCCCATTCGTCTGCGTAGCGATCGGCCGTTTGCTTCACGCTCGAGCCGATGCCGTGCCCCGCATCGTAATCGACGCGCAGCAGCACCGGATGCCCGCTCGAGCTGGCGGCCTGCACGCGGGCCGTCATTTTCAGCATGTGCCAGGGCGACACGCGCGGATCGTTCGCGCCGGTCGTGAACATGACGGCCGGGTACGGCGTGCCGTCATGGATATGGGCGTAGGCGCTCATCGCATAGAGCCCATGAAAACCCGCCTCGGTGCTTGTCGAACCCATCTCCGGCACGTTCGGCGGGCCGTTCGGCTCCGTTTCGAAGCGCAGGGTGTCGGACACGCCCACATCGTCGAGCACGACGCGAAATAGCCCCGGATCGATCGTCAACGCGCCGCCCATGACGATGCCGCCCGCGCTGCGGCCATTGGCCACGAGCAAACGACGCTGCGTGTAGCCCTGATCGATCATGTAATGCGCCCCGGCCAGGAAGTCGAGCATCGTATTGATCTTCCATTGCTTTTGGCCCGCTCGGTGCCAAGCGTCGCCGTATTCGCCGCCGCCGCGCATATGCACGACCGTCATCACGCCGCCTTGTTCGAACCACGCCCGCCAAGCCGGTTGATAGGCCGGGTCGAGCGATAGGCCGTAGCTGCCGTACCCATAGATGATCGTCGGATGCGAGCCGTCGCGCTTGATCCCCTTCATCGAGATGATCGACACGGGCACGCGCGTTCCGTCGTAACTCGTCGCGAACGTCTCCTGGGTTTGCAATGCGTCGGATTCGGTTTTGGACGGCGGAATCAGCCCGGTATCCGTGGCCGCGGCGGCCCCCGGCGCATAGGCGATTTCGCGGGGCGCCTTGATCCAGCCACGCAATTCGAACATCACGCCCGGCAGCTCCGCATCCGGCTGCAAGTCGCGGATGGCGCCATCGAACGGCAACGCGATCGTGCGATCGTCCTTGCCGTCGAACCCCGTGCGGTGCAGCTCGAACGTTGCGCCCGCGCGCACGGCCAAATAAATCCCGTCGCTCGCCATGGCAAACGTGTCGATAACGTTGGCCCCTTCCGGTACGACTTCGTCCGCATGCGCGAGGTCGGGATGCGCCGCAGGCGTCGACACGAGCTTGAAGCGCGAGGCGTCTTTGCCTGTCAGCGCATAGAGGCGATCGCCATGCAACTGAACATCGACCACACCGTCCGATGGGCTCGCGACCTTGCGCCAAGGTGTATCCGCGCCGTGAATGTCGGCCACGCGCGTCACATAAAACGTGTTCGGATTGTTGTCCATGTTGTGGTTCGCCACTGCAATCGCATAAGGCGAGCCGGGAGTCAGCAGCACATACGTACCCTGCCCTTCGGGCACGTCGAGCTTGGCCGAGACGCCGCGGCCGAACACCGCCTCGTCGCCCTCGCCATCGGCGTGCCGACCGAGCACGTGCAGGTGCGTGACCGCGTTGTACTCGCTCTGCGCGGGCGGCGTGTCGGGGCCGACTTTCGGATAGCGCAGATAGAAAAACGAGCGATTGTCGTCGCGCCAGGAGACGACGCACGCGCTCGTTCCGTCGATGGATTCGGTCAACTGTCCACCCGTCTGCACATCGACCACATGCAGCACGCTCTTTTCCGAACCGCCCTCCGATATTCCGTAGGCCACGTAACGGCCGTCCCAAGACGGGGCATACCAGTCGAGCGCGAAATGTCGTGTGCTGTCGGTCGATAGCGTTGCCGGGTCGACAAGTACATGCTCCTGCCCGTCCACGCCATCGCGATACGCGAGCTTGAATAGATTTTCACCGGCGGCGGCTGTCTGATAGAAGAGCCGATGGCCACGCCGCATGAAATCGGTGCGACGCAAGTCTCCGCCCATCAGTGTTTCGACGCGTTTGGCGAGTGCATCGCGCGCGGGAATCGCCGACAGCTGGCGGCGCGTGTAGTCGTCCTGGGCTTTCATCCAGGCTTGGACCTCCGGATCCTTGAGGTTCTCCATGTAGCGATAGTCGTCGGCGACGGACGTGCCGTAGTAGGTATCGGTCACGGGACGCACGGGGGCAACGGGGGGACGATCGGCGGACCAGGCTGCATTCGAGGCCAGCAGGCAAGACAGAAGCGTTACGGCTAGAAGAGACTTATTTCGTTTCATTTTTCTATTCGCTCCAAGTCACGACGCGCAAGATTAACGCGCGACGTGCATCGGCGATAGTAGAGAACTTGTTCGAATGACGAGCGGAACTCTATCGCGTCCGATCCGTTGGCTTTGCGCATCGAAATCGACAAATCTGCCCGCTTGCGTCAAGCCCAGCGGATAGGTTCAGTCAGTGCTTCGGACGATATAGGGGCCTCGTGTGAGTCAGGAGTGTCGGCGGGCCCCTTGCGCGCTTCGGCAATCGATTCGCGGGCCTCGAGCCAATCGAGCCATTCACGCGCTCGCCCGTGCCCGTTACGACCCCGGGTCGAATTCCCGCGCGACGATATCGATAAATGCTTGGATGCGGGCAGTCTTGTACAGGTCGGCATGCGCGACGAGCCATACGTCGAAGCGATCGGAGCGGTTCGGCATCACGCGCACGAGTTCGTGCTCCTCGTCGGCGCGAAAACACGGTAGTTCCGTGACGCCAAGGCCCGCGAGGGCCGCTTCGAAGAGCATCATCGTCGACGAGGTTTGGAACGATACGTGGCCGCGATGCGTCGGCTCGCCGCACAAGGCGTCCCACATCGACGGCACGACCGGCTGCTGATACATCACGAGATCGTGGCCCTCGAAGGCGCTGCCCTCGCGCGGCTCGCCGCGCGCCGCCAGGTATGCGCGCGAAGCATAGATGCCCGATTCGAGCTGCGCGAGTCGACGCACGATGAGCTCGGGCGATTCGGGCCGCAACGTCCGAATGGCGATGTCGGCCTCGCGCCGCGTCAGATTGGCGATTCCGGGCGAGGTCACGCACACCACGTCGATACCCGGATGCGCCGCGCGCAGCTTCGCGATCGCCGGCACGACGAAGCGCTTGCCGAGCGAATCGGTGGTCGCCACGCGAATCGCGCCGCACAGCTGATCGTCCATGCCGACGATACGCCGCTCGATTTGGTGAACGGCCTGCTCCATCGCCTCGGCCGGCGAAATCAGCGCTTCGCCGGCCGGCGTCAGCACGTACATCGTCGGCGTACGCAGAAACAGGCGTGCCGCGAGCGCCTCCTCGAGCGAGGCGATGCGCCGGCCCACGGTCGCCTGATCGACGCCGAGCCGCGCCGCGGCGCCACGCAACGTGCCCGTGCGCGCCACGGCAAGAAAAAAACGGGCGTTGTCCCAGTTCGTCATTGGCGCCTACGAGTGCTCATATGAATGTCGCATGACAACGGCTGTGATGCATTTTTGCATCGGTACCCTGCACAATCGCTGCTTTATCGCAGCGCCTTCAGTTTATAGACTTCCGGGCATTCAGTGTTTCGCCATATCGCCCAAACCGGAGTTTCGATGAACGACTGTGTAGTCGAGCCACTCGCACCCGAGCCATCCGTCGCGCCCCCTCGCCAGGCCGCCGCACGCAAGCGCCTGACGCTCGCGCTCGTGGCCAGCGGGATGTTCATGGCGGTCCTCGATACGACGATCGTCAACGTTGCCTTGCCCGCCATGCATGCCCACCTCGGCGCGTCGGTGGCGGGGCTTGCCTGGATCGTCGATGCCTATACGCTCAGCTTCGCCGCGCTCATTCTGGCCGGCGGCGTCGCATCGGATCGCTTCGGCGCGAAAGCCGTTTATCTGAGCGGCCTCGCGCTTTTCGTGCTCGCCTCGGCCGCATGCGGATTGGCCCCGTCGGTCGGTGCCCTCGTCACCGCGCGCTTCGCGCAGGGGATGGGGGCGGCATTGTTCCTGCCCGCCTCGCTCGCCATCGTGCGGGCGACGTTCGACGATGCTGCCGAGCGGGCCAGGGCCATCGCGGCGTGGGCCGGCATCGCCTCGATCGCGGCCGCGATCGGTCCGGTCGCGGGCGGCTTGCTCGTCGATGGATTCGGCTGGCGCAGCGCCTTCCTCGTCAACGTGCCGACGGGCCTGATCGCACTGGCTGGTGCGTGGACTGTCGTGCGCCCGAGCGCTCCCGCCCGCGCACGCGGCTTCGATTGGGGCGGCCAGATCGCGAGCGCCATCGCGCTGGCCGCGCTGTGCTTCGCGGCGATCGAGCTGCCCACGCGGGGGATCGGTGCAAGCGAAGTGCTCGTTGCGATCGTCGTGGCAGTCGTCGCCGCGCTGACGCTGATCGCCGTCGAGCGCCGCGCCGTAGACCCGATGGTCCCGCTCGCGTGGTTCGGCAACGCACGATTCGTTGCGATGAACGCGAGCGGCACGCTCGTGTACGTCGGCTACTTCGCCTTGCTGTTCCTGCTGAGCCTATATCTGCACGGCGTGCGCGGCCTCGATGCGCGGCATACGGGGCTCGCGATGCTGCCGATGGCGGCCAGCCTATCGCTCGGCAACGTTTTGGCGGGCAAGCTTCAAGGCCGCATGAGCGCGTCGCGCATGATGACGATCGGGCTCGCCGCAGCGACGATCGCGGGCCCGGCAACGACCGCGCTGCTTCAATGCAACGTGCCTTGGGGGCTCGTCGTCGCGGCGATGGCCGTGTTCGGCGGCGGCACGGCCTTGTCGGTGCCGCCGATGATCGCGGCCATCCTCGAAGAAGTGCCGGGGGAGTCAGCGGGCGTCGCCTCGGGCTTGCTGAATGCGTTGCGCCAAGCAGGCAGCCTGCTCGGCGTCGCGCTGGCCGGAGCCGCGACGATGCTCGCCGCGCACCTGTCGAGCGCATTGACCGTCGTGGGCGTACTCGCGGGCGTCACTTACGCCGGGGCGGCGATCCTGGCCGCTCGCTCGAGCCGCGCCCCGAAGCACGATAAGCGCGCCGAACCCGTTGCATCGCGCTAGCGTGGCGGCCCGCCGACCTTGCGCTGGCGCCATGGCCACATCGACCCCGTGGAGCTCACGCGAGTAGCGGCGACGCATGAACGAGAGCGCCCCGGCATAAGTGTTTTCGCGCGACGATCCATAAAGCGACGTGCGGCGCACCGCGCCATCGCCGTAAAGCGGTTCATTCATGAAGGGATAGCAAACTAACGCAGTCGTAAAAGCGTGGACTTCAGCTCAGTGTATTTCTCGAGCGCATGCAACGACTTGTCGCGTCCATTACCCGATTGGCGGTAGCCGCCGAACGGGAAGTTCATGTCGCCGCCCTCATCGTAGCAGTTCACCCAAACGGTGCCGGCCCGCAGGCGGCGCGAAACTTCGTGCGCCGTCGTCAGATCGGACGTCCATACGGCTGCCGCCAAACCGTAGTCGGTATCGTTGGCAATCCGGACTGCTTCGTCGACCGTATCGAAAGCAATGACCGACAGCACCGGACCAAAAATCTCTTCGCGCGCGATACCGGCATCATGACGCACCTCGTCGAAAATCGTCGGCTCGACGTACAAGCCGCCGTTCACGACGCTCGCCTCTCTGCCGCCGAGCAGCAGCGAGGCCTCCTTGCGCCCGGCCTCGATATACGACAGCACCCGATCGAATTGCACCCGATCGATGATGGCGCCCATCGACGTACGCGGGTCGAGCGGATTGCCGGGCCGGTAGTGGGCCGCCGCGTGAACGAGCTTGCCGAGAAACGCCTCCTTGAGCTCGCGCGCGACGAGCAAGCGCGAGCCCGCCGTGCACATCTCCCCCATGTTGTAGAAGATCGCGCCGGCGGCTGCCTTCGCGGCCCGATCGAGATCGGGGCAATCGGCCAGCACGATGTTCGGCGACTTGCCGCCCAGCTCGAGCCAGACGCGCTTTAAATTCGATTGGCCCGCGTACTGCATGATGAGCTTGCCGACCTTGGTCGAGCCCGTGAACGCGATGCAATCGACGTCGCGATGCAGCGCGAGCAGCTTGCCGGCTTCGCCGCCGCCCGGAAGCACATTGAAGACACCGGCCGGAATGCCCGCCTCATGCGCGAGCTGCGCAATACGGATCGCCGTCAACGGCGACTTCTCCGAGGGCTTGAGCACCACGCTATTGCCGGCCGCGAGCGACGGGGCGAACTTCCAAGCCGCCATCAAGATCGGGAAATTCCACGGCACGACGGCCGCGACCACGCCGATGGGCTCGCGCGTGACGAGCCCGATCAAGTGTTGATCGGCCGGCGCCACTTCGCCGCCGATCTTGTCGATGGCTTCGGCGAACCATTCGACGCAATACGCCGCCCCCGGCACATCGACCGTCGTGGTATCGCCGATCGGCTTGCCGGCGTCGAGCGTTTCGAGCAACGCGAGTTCGTCGAGATGCTCGCGGATCGATGCGGCCCATCGCAATAAGGTTGCTTTTCGCCGGCGCGGATCGAGCCCGCACCAGGTGCCCTCGTCGAACGCGCGACGCGCGGCTTCGACGGCGAAATCCACCTCGGCCTCGCCGCAATCGGCGACGCGCGCAAGTACCCGGCCGTCGATCGGGCTCTTGCAATCGAATGTCCGGCTACCGCTTGCATCTCGATATACGCCGTCGATAAATGCGCGGCCTTCGATGGAAAGCGCCGCGGCCTTGGCCTGCCAATCCGTCAATGTCATATCGTTCACCTATGCCTCGTCGTCATGCGAGCATCGATGTGCTCTGAAAAACCGAGAATCAACGCAGTCGCGGCCATTCTAGCCACACGGCGGCCAACAAGCACCGCGCAAATCCCTCCAATCGTCGCACATGCAACCGAACTTGCCGGTGTTGCATCGCGCAAATACGCGCAAAGATCGATTGCCTGTGACGAAGCATTTCGAAAAATGAATTGACGGTAAGCCTGGCTCGTATATGCTCACTAATACGTCGTATACCCTCAACCCCCATTCGAGTGTCATCGTGAGAGTCCGAGGCCCTTTGGTTAGATGGAACCGCAGTCAGCGCGCGAATCGCCTTCGCGCCGCCTGCGCCATCGCCGACGGCAGCACCGGCCAGCTTGCGTTCCGCCGAGTCCTGTCCGTCTTCACGATCCTTTCCCGCCGTTCCATTCGGCGCCACAACGTCACCGCGGCACGCGCCTACATAGCCGTGCGCACCGACGAAGCGTCCTCGCTGCTGCCGTAGCGCCTCTTCCCTCGAGCCGTACTCCATTCGAGGCATGTGCGTTTCTGCGCGCCGATCAGGCGCGTGATTCGTCACGCCCGCCGCGTATGCCGCGTGCGCATTTTTCGCGCCAGACAAGCGAAACAAAACCTATTAGTTAGTTATGCTAACCAAACCGATCGTCGGCATCACCGCCGACAGCACTGAAAGCGGCCTACATCTCGCGCACGTGGTTGTCGACAAGTACATCGGCGCCGTCGTCGAAGGCGCCGATGCGCTCGCGCTCGTCGTGCCGGCCCTCGGCCCGAGGCAATCGAGCGCCGAACTCGTCGACGCCCTAGACGGGCTCGTTTTCACAGGAAGCCTGTCGAACGTCGAGCCCCATCATTACGGCGGTGCGCCGAGCAGCCCCGGCACGCTGCACGATCGCGCACGCGACGCCACGACGCTGCCGCTCATGCGCGCGGCTATCGACGCCGGCGTTCCCGTCCTCGCGATTTGCCGTGGCTTTCAGGAGATGAACGTCGTCTTCGGCGGCACGCTGCATCAACGCGTGCACGAAGTGGACGGCCGCAACGATCATCGGGAAGACCAAGCCGCTTCGCTCGACGCGCAGTACGGTCCCGCCCACGTCGTGCAGCTTGCCGAAGGCGGCATGCTGCGGGCACTGATGAACGGGCGCGGAGAAGCTTGGGTGAATTCCCTTCATATGCAAGGCGTAGCCGAGCTTGCACCGGGCCTCGTGGTCGAAGCGCTCGCACCCGACGGTCTAGTGGAAGCGGTGCGTGTGGGCTACGCGCGCGCGTTCGCGCTTGGCGTCCAATGGCATCCCGAATGGCGGCACGACGCCGATCCGCTGTCGAGCGCCATCTTTCGCGCGTTCGGCATGGCGTGCCGAGCGCGCTCGCGCGAGCGATCCACGTCCCACGCCGGCGTTTGAAGTGCGCGCCGCCTCCTTCGGGGCCCGCGCACGCAACACAACGAATCGAGAACAACCATGCACGAGATCGACGAATTTCTCCGACAACATCACATCACCGAAATCGAGGCGATCATCCCCGACATGTCCGGCATTGCGCGCGGCAAGATCATCCCGCGCAGCAAGTTCGAGTCGGGCGAATCGATGCGCCTGCCGCAAGCGGTGATGATCCAAACCGTCACGGGCGAGTATCCGGACGACGGCAGCCTGACGGGCGTCACCGATCCCGATATGGTCTGCGTGCCCGACCCTTCGACGATTCGCATCATTCCATGGGCCGTCGACCCCACTGCACAGGTGATCCACGATTGCGTCCATTTCGACGGCACCCCAGTCGCGATCTCGCCGCGCCGCGTCCTGCGGCGCGTGCTCGAACTCTATTCCGCGAAGGGATGGAAACCCGTCGTCGCACCCGAACTCGAGTTCTATCTCGTCGAAATGAACAAGGACCCGGACTTGCCGCTGCGCCCGCCCATCGGTCGCACGGGGCGTCCCGAGACGGGGCGGCAGGCTTACTCGATCGAAGCGGTCAACGAATTCGATCCGCTGTTCGAAGACATCTACGAATACTGCGAGATTCAAAAGCTCGAAGTCGACACGTTGATCCACGAAGTGGGCGCCGCGCAAATGGAGATCAACTTCCTGCACGGCGATCCGCTCGATCTTGCAGACCGCGTGTTCCTGTTCAAACGCACGGTGCGCGAGGCCGCGCTGCGCCATCATATGTACGCTACGTTCATGGCCAAGCCGATGGAGGGCGAACCGGGCTCGGCCATGCACGTGCATCAGAGCCTCGTCGACGTGGAGACCGGCCGCAATCTTTTCACGGGGCGCGACGGCGAGCCGACCGACATGTTCCACCACTACCTGGGTGGCCTGCAGAAGTACACGCCGGCGCTGATGCCGATTTTCGCGCCGTACATCAATTCGTATCGGCGCTTGTCTCGCTTCATGGCCGCGCCGATCAACGTGCAATGGGGCTACGACAATCGAACCGTCGGCTTTCGCATTCCCCATTCGTCGCCCGCTTCGCGACGGGTAGAAAACCGTATCCCCGGCGTCGACTGCAATCCTTACCTCGCGATCGCCGGCACGCTCGCCGCGGGCTATCTCGGCTTGACCCAGCGCCTCGCCCCGACCGAACCCTTGTCGAACGACGGCTATCGCATGCCCTATCAATTGCCGCGCAATCTCGAAGAGGGCCTGACCTTGATGGCCGCGTCCGAGCCGCTCGCGTCGATTCTCGGCGAATCGTTCGTGAAGGCGTTTCTCACGCTGAAGGAAACCGAATACGACGCCTTCTTTCGAGTGATCAGCTCGTGGGAACGAAAACATTTACTGCTGCACGTCTGACATGCACATCGCAACGCATCGAACGGAGCGACTATGAGCCACGAACTCGAATCACCCGCGCACGAGCGCGACCACGAGCACGCGCTGACCGCGAAAGACCGCACGGAAATGCCGTCGCCCAGCACGACCGACTATCGCGCGCTCGACGCGGCGCATCACCTTCATCCATTTTCCGACATGGGGGCGCTCAATCGCGCCGGCAGCCGCGTCATCGTCAAGGCCGAAGGGGTCTACCTTTGGGACTCCGACGGCAACCGCATCATCGACGGTATGGCGGGCCTGTGGTGCGTCAACGTCGGCTACGGCCGCAAGGAACTGGCCGATGCAGCCTATCGCCAACTGCGCTCGCTGCCCTACTACAACACGTTCTTCAAGACGACTCATCCCCCGGTCATCGCACTATCGGCGCTGCTCGCCGAACTCACGCCGGCGCCGTTCAATCACTTCTTCTATTGCAACAGCGGATCGGAGGGCAACGACACCGTGCTGCGCATCGTCTATCGATATTGGGCGACGCAAGGCAAGCCTTCGAAGCGCTACATCATCGCGCGCGAGAACGGCTATCACGGATCGACGATGGCAAGCGCGACCCTCGGCGGAATGGCGTACATGCATGAGCAGATGCCCTCGAAGCTCGAGCACGTCGTGCACATCGATCAGCCCTACTACTTCGGGGACGCGCCCGCCGATATGACGCCCGAAGCGTTCGGCCTAGCTCGCGCCCGACAACTCGAAGAAAAGATCCTTGAACTCGGCGCCGACAATGTGGCCGCATTCATCGGCGAGCCGTTTCAAGGCGCCGGGGGCGTCATTTTCCCGCCTTCCACCTACTGGCCGGAGATCGAGCGCATCTGTCGCAAGCACGACATCTTGCTCGTGGCCGACGAGGTGATCGGCGGATTCGGACGCACGGGCGAATGGTTCGCGCATCAATATTTCGGCTTCGAACCCGATCTGCTGACGCTCGCCAAGGGCCTCACGAGCGGTTATGTCCCGATGGGCGCCGTCGCGCTGCACGATCGCATCGCCCGCGCGATCATCGAGAACGGCGAGTTCAATCATGGGCTCACGTATTCCGGACATCCGGTCGCGGCGGCGGTGGCGGTCGCGAACCTGGAGCTGCTGCGCGACGAGCAGATCGTCACGCGCGTGAAGGAGGAAACCGGACCATACTTCCAAGCCTGCCTACGACAGGCGTTCGACGGCCATCCGATCGTCGGCGAAGTGTCGGGGGCCGGCCTCGTCGCGGGCGTGCAGCTCGCGCAGGCGCCGCGCACGCGAACGCGATTCGTCAATGGCGGCGAGGTGGGCACGATGTGCCGCGATTTCTGCTTCAACGGCAACCTCGTCATGCGGGCTTCGGGAGATCGCATGCTGCTCTCGCCGCCGCTCGTGATCGCCCGCGATCAAATCGACGAGATCGTCGAAAAGGCGAAGCGAGCGTTCGACGCCACGGCACGGCAACTCGCGGCCTAAGGCGCTAACCTTTGCGCCCTTCGTCGAGCCGTCGCGCCAGCTCGCGCAGGCCGTCCGATATCGCCACGGGATACGGCTCGTCGACGTCAAGTGAGCGCTGCGCGCTCGGCAAGGCTCGCAGGGCTCGCCGCGCATGTTCGCGCGCCGCTTGCAGCGTCACCGGTTCGCCGCAGCGCTGGCCGCCGCGCATGACCGCCTCCAGCAGCGGCTCGCCGTCGCGCTTCTCGCGTGCAAGCGTCACCCAATCGCCCGCCATCACGCCGTTCGGCCCGGTGAGCCGGTAGACGGCCTTGCGTCCGGGCCAGGTCGCCTTGCCTTCCGAGCGCTTGCGCCGCGGCTCGTCCGCATATTCGACGAGCTTGTAGGCGCAGTCGAGATAGGGAACATCGGCCGAAGTGTTCATCCGCGTGCCGACGCCGAAGCCATCGATCGGCGCTTGATCGTCGAATAGCTGACGCAGCCGAAGTTCATCGAGATTGCCGCTCGCGACGATCGTTACATCCCTCAACCCGCCCGCATCGAGAATGCCGCGCACACGCCGCGCATGCTCGCCGAGATCGCCGCTGTCGAGCCGCACGCCCCGCAGGGAGATGCCATCCTTGGCGAGCCGCGGCGCAAGCGCAACGATCTTGCGCGCCGCTTCTTCCGTATCGTAGGTATCGATCAGCAGCGTCGTATTCTCGGGCTGCGAGCGCGCAAAATGCTCGAACGCATCGGCTTCGTCTTCATGCGCCAGCACGTAGGAATGCGCCATCGTTCCATACACGGGGATACCGAACGCGAGCCCCGCGGCAAGTGTCGCCGTGCCGCTAAAGCCCGCCAAGAACGAGGCGCGCGCCGAGAGCCAAGCAGCCTCGGCGCCGTGCGCGCGGCGCAGTCCGAAATCGACGAGCAGCTTGTCGGGCGCGGCAAGCACGCAGCGCGCCGCTTTGCTCGCGACCACCGTCTCGTAGTGAGCAAGGTTCATCAGTCGGCTTTCGATCAACTGCGCCTCGCGCATCGGCGCGGTGACGCGAATGATCGGCTCGTCGGGAAAGAAGAGGGTCCCCTCGCGCATCGCGTCGACATCGCCCGTAAAGCGCAAATGCTCGAGCGAGCGAACGAACGGCGTCGAAAATCGCCCCGTTTTCGACAGCGAGGACAACTCGTCGGGCGTGAATCGAAGCTGCTCGAGATACTCGAGCACCTGCTCGAGCCCAGCGGCCATTAAAAAGTTGCGCTCCCGCGGCAAGCCTCGCACGAACAACTCGAACGACGCGGTCTCGTTCATGCCGGCGTCGAAATACGCCTGCAGCATCGTCAACTCGTAAAGATCGGTCAGCAGCACGCTGCCGAGCGCTAGCTTCATGGTGCACCCCTCGCCCGATGGCGTCATGCCGCAACCCCATCATGCTCCATCAAGCTCGCCCGGCTCCGCGCGGTGGCGAACGTTTTTCCGCAATGCCTTCATGGCGGCGCGGACAACGTTCAGAAGAATGGACGCTCGCACTCATCTCGGCTCGCGGTCATGGCGCGGTTCGTGTCCGGAGCGCGGCTCGTCTCGTCAACCGGGCTTGCCGTCTATCCGAGGCATGCTCAAATAAGGCGCATAGCGGATCAAGTAGACCACGAGCGCCGCGCACCACGCACCGCCTGCGATGTCCATCCAAACGGCGCTCGCATCCGGAAACACGAGCGGGCCGAACACGCGTGCGAGCGCGGCCACGATCATGAGCCAATAGCTCGCGATCTCGAACCGACCCGCAATAAGCATCCGCCCGGTGTGCCCAAGCGCGGTGCGCGTGATCATGGCGATGATCGCCCCGCCCATTGCGCCGACGGTCAGCGCGTGGATGGCCAACGAGTGCGACAGGATGCCCAGCGCGGCGCCGGCCAGCAGCGCGAACCCCACGGGAATCCACCCGCACGCCGCATGCAGCACCCAAAGAATGGGGCGCGGCCCGACCCGCCAGGACCGCCATCCCACGATGCGCACCGCGTGCAGAGCCGCGGTCGCCGCGGCGCACGCCGCAACGATGAGCGCCGGCGCGCCCAGGGCGTCGGCCGCCAGTGTGATCAGCGGCGCGGGCGCCGCCCACGCATCGACGAACTTCCAGCGCTTCACCGTAAAGCCCGGGATCGCGTTCGTCGTGAACATCGGCACCACGCGTCCCGCGATCACCGAAATGAACATGATGACGAGCCCCGTCGTGGCATACGCCACGCGCAGCGCGAGATCGAAGCGGCCCTCCCAGGCGTACCAATGAAATAGCGCGTTCAGCAGTCCGAACAGCCCCAGCGCCACCGGCAAGAAAATATTGTGACGATTCTTGGCGGCGATCAGCACGCGCAGCAAAACCACGGCGACGATCGGCAGGAACGCCACGTCGACCACCGCCGCCGCGAGCGAAGGACCGGTCCAGACGAGCACGCGCCCCACGGCCCATAACAACCAGAGCCCGCCGAGCGCCGCGCCGGTCGGCGTCGGACGCGACGTCCATGCCCGCACGGCCGTCAGCAAGAAGCCAACGACGATCGCCGCGACGAATCCGAACAGCATTTCGTGCACGTGCCACACGACGCCCGACATTCGCGCGGCATGCCCGGCTGCGCCATGGCCTCGCAACGCCGACAGCCAGAGCGCAACGGCGACGAGGCCGAATAGCGCGCCGCCGAGGTAGAACGGACGGAATCCCAGGCGCAGAACGGGCAACCCCGCGGCTTGCGATGCGCCGCGCCCGAGCGGCTCGTTGATTTTCATCATCATGCTTGGTCCCCCAGCGACTTTTCGCCGCTCAAGGTTTTCATAGTAGGCCTTCGTTTCCTAGGGCCAAATGCGCGAACCGCCCCGCCGCCCGTCGCAGCGCTCGCTTGCTGGCACGGCCGATACATCACGCAGTGATACAACTGTCGTGAGCATAGCGCGCCGGTGCGTCCCCGACCGGCCCTGCGACAATTTGCGCGCCGGCAAGCGTCGTCAGCGCCCTATCTTGGTTAACAAG
>DATJJH010000162.1:0-2785 GCA_035492395.1 Trinickia sp.
GTCCACCACGACGGTACGTCGATGCGTCGCTCCGTGCCGATGCCGCCCGAATACGAGAGCCGCGCAAGCCAATCGCCTTGCGCCTGAGAGCCGATCGGAACGATGCGCTCGAACGCCACGATGGCGTCGATGTTCGCGAACGGTTTGCCTCGCACGCCGAATGCCGCCTGGAGCGAACTCGCGCCGCTCGCCCCGCCGCCTTCCACGCCGAAGCTCTCGTAGCCTCGCGCGTAAAGTTCGAGCATGCGATCGCCCAAGCTGCCGAGCGGACGCCAATAGACCTCGGCCCCCGTTTGCCAGCTGTTGCTCGTGCTCGGCTGCGGCGCGGCCTGGTAACCCGACTGCAACCCGGCGCCGCGATAGTCGATCGATACGTCGAAGCCCCATCGGCGCGTCGCTTCGGCATGCGCCTCGCGCAGATCTTCGAGCGCCTGCGCGTCGCGCGCCTTTTCGGCCCCGCGCGGCGCGCGTCGGCCCTCGGCGGCAAACGCGTCGATCGCCCGCTCGAAATAGCGCGCCGAATCGGCGTTCCGGTCGGCCGAGGCGGCCGCAAAGCCGGCATCGGCCAAGGTTCCCGCGGGCAACTTGCCTTGCGCGTCGGCGCGGCGGAACGCGGCTAGTGCGCGCGCGTTGTCGCCGGCGCGCAGGGCGACATAGCCGGCGTCGAGCGCCGGCAGCGCATCGAGTAGGCCGTCGGCGATCAATGCGCGCGCGGCGTCGGCCGCTTCACGCGTTTGCCCCGCATCGTCGAGCGCATCGATCAACGCCACCCGGTGCTGGGCGCTGTCGGGCGCCGCCGCGACAGCTTCTCGCGCATGGCGCAGCGCGGCATGTTTGTCGCCGCGCTCACTCGCGCGCTCGAGCGCGCGGCCCGCCGCGAACCCGGGATCGGCAGGCCAGACGTCGCAGCTCGCACCGAAGTCCGGGTCGCTTTCGCAATCGACGATGGGCCGCGCCGCCGCCAGCGTCGGCGTCGACTGCGCGGCGGCCTGCCGACGAGCGCGCGACAGCCGTTCAGCGACCAACGCATCCGAGTCGTCGCCCGTCGGCTTAAGCGCCGCAAGCCGGTCGACCGCGTATTGGGCGCGAGCCTCGGTCATCCATACATCGGCAGCGATGGCGCGCGCGCTGTTTTGCGTCGTGCGCGTCGCGTCTCGTATGCGCAGCGCGGCGTCCAGATCGGCGTCGGCTTGCTCCACGCGTTGCTGGGCCGCCCGCGCATAAGCCCGAAAAATGTATGGCATGACTTCGGTGTCGTCGTAGGCGATCGCATCGCCGGCCGCCGCCTCGAGGCCTGGCCAATCGCCCGCTTGAATGAGCGCATCGAATAGCCATACCCGATAGTCGATGTTATCGGGCGCGTAGGCCACGGCCTCGCGGCCGATCGCAATCGCCTCGGCAAGACTGCCCGCTTCACGCGCGGCAATCGCACGGCGAGAGGTCTTCGGCGCTAGGCCGTTGCCGATGAACGTGCGCCGCAATCGGAGCTCGTCGCTATCGCCGAAACGCCGCACGGCCTCGACATCCGACTGCCAAGCGAGGACGTCGTTGCCCGCGCCGCTCGCTGCATCGATCAGCAAGAGACGTAGACGAAGCAGGTCGGGCCGCAAAGCGATCGCTTGCTGGGCAGCTTGCACCGCATCGGCGAAGCGCTTCTCGCCGTAGGCGCGGTAGGCCTGTTGCGCAGCCTGGAACGCCTCGCCGGTCAATACGTCGCCCGCCGCAGCCGAAGGGTTTTGCACGCTCCGAGCGCTCGCGCTCTGCCCCTGCGCGAGTCTCTTGGCAGCGGCCGCGACGGCGTCGATTTGCGCCCGGCGCTTGACGAGCGGATGCAACGGCCCGAACACGCCGATAGCGTCGCCGAGCGCGCGGCTCGCCTGAGCGTAGCGATGCTGCGCGGCCAGCGCATTGGCGAGCAAGAGCCGCAATTCGACGACATCGGGCCGCTGACGAATCGCCTCTCTCGCACGCCCTTCGGCGTGCGCGTAGTCGCGTTGTCGAAAATCCACGTAGGCCTGGGCCGCCACGCGATAGGCTGCGCCGGCCAGCGGAAGGGGCGCAACGGCGGGCTCGCCCGCATGCGCCGCGCCATGGGCGAACGCGAGACATGCCGCCCCCGCCTGCAGCGTCAGCCGCATGCGGCCCGCGCATCGTTTTGGGAACGCATGCCGAATCACGGGATCGAGCCGGGGATGGTTCATGCCGGGGCTCCCGACAGACCGCTCGCGCGGCGCTGCTCCTCGACCACACGCTCGACGGCTTCTCGCGAAACGACGCCGCGCGCCACCATGAAATCGCCGATGCGGCCGTGCCGATCGGGATGGTAGTCGGTCAAGGCCGCTTCGAACGCCTGCCGGCGCACGTAGCCTCGCTCGATCAGCAAATCGCCGATTAGCGGCACGTTCGATGCGGGGGGCGCGGCGCCCGACGGCCCATCGTCATACGTCGGCGCCGACTCGGCTTGATCGCCCGCACGCCCGCCCATGCTCGCATCCGTATTCGTATTTGCTTTCGCCACGCCTCGCAGCCTGCGAAGTCCGAACGCAATTTCCCCCTCCCGCACGATGCGTTGCCCGATACCGCCCCCTAGCTGAGCCTCCAGTTGCGCAATCGCGGCATCGCCGAGCGGGCTCGCCGTCAGCAAGATGAGCCGCCCATCGGCGTCCACGCCATGCGGCAACACGCGATAGCGCACGATCGTGTCGAGCGGCAGCTGTTCTCGATAGCGTTCCAGTGCGCCCATATCGAGCGCGCCGCGTTCGATGTCGGCCTGAAACGCGATAGC
>DATJJH010000163.1:0-10895 GCA_035492395.1 Trinickia sp.
TCATGACAGAGCCGTACCCGACCGATCCCTTGCAGGCTGTGACGCACCCCGATCCCTATCCCTACTACGCCGAACTTCGCATGCAGACGCCGCTCTTCAAGGATGCGGCAACGGGATTATGGGTTGCCGCGCGTCACGACATGGTGCATGCGGTGCTCGGCGACGAGCGACTGACCGTTCGCCCCTCGACGGAACCCGTGCCGCGTGCGATCGCCGGCCAGCCTGCGGGCGAGGTGTTCGGCAGGCTCGCTCGAATGAATGAAGGGGACGCCCATCGTATCGCCCGGCGCTCGCTCGTCAAAGCGTTGAGCGCCGTGGACGCGGAGACGGTATTCCAATCGGCGCGCACGCATGCTGTCGCGTTGATTGAACGCGCCGGCACGCCAGCAAACGATGCCGGGGTGCTCGATGCGCTGGCGTTCGCCCTGCCGGTGCGCGTCGTTGCGGAGCTGATCGGCATGCCCGCAGACGACAGCCTCGAGGCGTCGGTACGGCACTTCGTCGCTTGCCTCCCTCCGGCAGCGAGCACCGAAGCGCTGCGCGGCGCTCATGAGGCCGCCATGCAATTACAGACCCGGCTGTTCGCGCTGACGCAGCGCAGCCCAGCCGCATCGGCGTTCGTCGAGCGTATGGTCGCGGGCGGCCTCGAGCCAGGCGCCGACCTCCCCAACCCGCTGGTCGCGAATCTGCTCGGCTTGTTTTCGCAGACGTTCGACGCAACCGCGGGTCTCGTCGGCAACAGCATCGTGACGCTCACGCGAGAGCACGGACTCGCCGAACACCTGATCGCCACGCCATCCGATATCCATCCTTTCGTCCACGAAGTGGCGCGCTACGACCCGCCCGTGCACAATACGCGGCGGTTCGCGCGAGAAGCCGTCGAGATCGAAGGCCTAGCCCTACAGCCGGGCGACGCCGTGCTCGTCTTGCTTGCAGCCGCGAGCCGCGACTCGGCGGCATTCGAAAATGCCGACCGTTTCGTCCTCGATCGCCGGCGCGACGGCCTGCCTGGGTTCGGCGCGGGACGACACGCCTGCCCCGGCGAAACGATTGCACAGGCGATCGCAGCAGGTATTACGATGGCGCTCGTCGCAGCAAGGTTCGATTTCTCGAACCCGGCGCTGCATTGGACGTACAGGGCCTCGTTAAATGGCCGGATACCGAAGTTCACTTTCACGGAAGGGAATCCTCAATGATCGCCGTCATCTTCGAAGTCATCCCCAAAGCGGGTCATCGCGACGAGTACCTCGATATCGCAGCCAAATTGAAACCGCTGCTCACCGAGATTCCGGGCTTCATCTCGATCGAGCGCTTTCAAAGCCTGAGCGATCCGAACAAGCTGCTCTCGCTGTCGTTCTGGGCCGACGAGGAAGCCGTGGCGCAGTGGCGCAACGTCGAGGCGCATCGTCACGCGCAAGCGGCGGGACGCGCCTCGGTGTTCGAGGATTACAGGCTGCGCATCGCCGGCGTCGTACGCGACTACGGCATGCATGCGCGCGAGCAAGCGCCCGCCGACAGCCGAAGCGTGCATGACCGCGGAGGCCGTTGAGGCGCGCCTGCAAAGTCGACGGCTGCCGGTTAAAATGCCCATCGACCTTTGCATGCGCGGTCGAGCGCGGGTAAATCACCCCACCGTCACCCCACCGCCATGCCTACCCGCTCTCTTCCTCTCGAGGCAACGCGTGAACGATCTTTCCGCCTTCCCCATCACACGTAAATGGCCCGCGCTGCACCCCGAGCGTATCCAGCTTTATTCGCTGCCCACGCCGAATGGCGTCAAGGTATCGATCATGCTGGAGGAAACGGGCCTGCCTTACGAGCCGCATCTCGTGCGCTTCGACGCGAACGATCAGATGTCGCCCGAGTTCTTGTCCTTGAATCCGAACAACAAGATCCCGGCAATCCTCGATCCGAATGGCCCGGGCGGCAAGCCGTTCGCCTTGTTCGAATCGGGCGCGATTCTGATCTACCTTGCCGACAAGGCCGGCAAGCTGATCCCGAGCGACGACGCGGGCCGCTACGAAACGATCCAATGGCTGATGTTCCAAATGGGCGGCATCGGCCCGATGTTCGGCCAGGTCGGCTTCTTCAATAAATTCGCCGGGAAGGACTACGAAGACAAACGCCCGCGCGACCGCTACGTCGCCGAAGCGCGGCGCCTGCTCAAGGTTCTCGACGATCGGCTCCGCGAGCGCCAATGGATCATGGGCGAGCACTACACGATCGCCGATATCGCCACGTTCCCGTGGGTACGCAACCTCGTAGGATTCTACGAGGCGGGCGAACTCGTCGGCTTCGCCGATTTTCCGCATGTGAAACGCGCGCTCGAGGTGTTCCTTACGCGGCCGGCCGTCGTCAAGGGCCTCAACATTCCAAGCCGCGATTAGCCTTAACTGATCGCGCGCCCGTGCGGGTTCGCGCGGGCGCGTGCTCTATCGTGCGAAGCGGGTCAGAAAGGCTTGACCACGACGAGCACGGCAATCGCGATCGCGCTCGCCACGATCGCAGCCGGAAACACGCGAAGCGCTCGAGGCATGGGGCGGACGCTCTCTGCGCCCATGCGCCGCCGCAACATGCCGGATGTCATCCCATGCACGGCGGACAGGAACACCGCGAAACACAGCTTGACGAGCAGCCAAGGCGAAGTCATCCACCCGCCCATCCATACGAGCGCGATGCCCACGATCCACACGAGCCCCAGCGCCGGTGAGGTAACGCGCCTATCCCAACGCAGCACCGTATCGACGAGCACGCCTCGCTCTTTCATCTGCTCCGGGCTATTCAATCGGGAAAACGCCACAGCCGTGATCGTCAAAACGAACAGCCCGCCCAGAAAAACCAGCACCGCGCCAACGTGCACGGCTTTCAGCCACAGATAAAGCATCGGTCGCACCTCATGTCGAAGTCATGATGCCCGGATCATAGCGGCTGAACCGCAATGCGCGCCATGCCGATCGACGATGACTGCCGGCGCGCCCGACGCGGTGCTAGCTTGAGCGAACGCCTACATGGCCTGCGTTTGCGCGCCCGAACCGGCCGCCGGCGCGACCTGCCAGCGCAGTTGCGGATAGGTCGCCCCCGAAGGCATGACCCACGCACCGTTCGCCGAGAAATCCCAACCGGCGAAGTTCGCGGAATCGCTCATTTGCGCCGTCGTTAGGCCGTTGGCGGCCGGTACCCCGCCGCTGTCGGTCGACAGGCCGGAAGTCTGGGCATTCCAGTAGTCGTCGCTGCCGCCACCGCTACCCCCGCCGATCAACCCGCCCGCGCCGCCGCCGGGGCCATACCAGTACGAGCCGTTGCCGCCGCTGATCGCGCCAGTCGAGAACGATTGCGTCACGGCGCCGTTGCTTCGGCCGACGAGTCCGCCGACGAACGCCCAACCGCCGCCGCTGACCGCACCCGTCGCATACGACTGCGCGATCAGGCCATTGTTGTCCGCGACTAGCCCACCGAGATCTCCGGAGCCGGGGCCGCCCGTAAAATCGGGGATGCCGTCAACATTGGCGCTGCTCCACGACTGCTCGATCGTTCCGTTGTTCAACCCGACGAGCCCGCCGACGGAATAGGAAGAACCGGGACCGAAGTCGTTGAAACTGAGCGACCCGGTCGAATACGAACGCGCGATGAGTCCATCGTTTTCCTGCGTGAGCAAACCCGTGTAGCAGGCGTCGGAATAGCAGTGACCAAAGCCGATGCCGCTGTTCGTCACGCCGAGGTTGCGCACGACACCACTACTCCCAATTTGATAGAACAGCCCGGACGTACCCGTCGATGCGCCGTCGATCGCATGACCGAGCCCATCGAATTGGCCCGTGAACGCCGAGCTTTGGCCGTTGCTGCTAGTGCCGATCGAAGCGAGGGCGCCGCCTACCGAAATATCGCGGCCCAACGCATAGTTGCCGGCAAGATCGTTCGTCACGTTCTGCAAGTCCGCTACGGAATTGACGAGGCGATAGCCTGTGATCTGCGTAACGATGCCGCTCGCGAGCGACGGAATCCAGGCCGCGTTGCCGAGCAGCGTCCCGGGTACATACGTCCCGTTCATGTCGCTGTATAGATTGACCGTGCCCGTGCTTTTGGACCAATCGATCGTGCCGACGCTCAATACCCCGCCGCCGTTGTCGATCGACGTGGCGTCGGCGCGCAGCGTCAAACTGCCCGAGCCGGAATTGGCGATCGTCTTGCCGCTGCCGAGCGTCACCGCGCGGTACGCGTTGAGTGCGAGCGCGGCGCCGCCGGACCATGCGAGGTTGCCGGCGACATGGATATCGCCTTCGGCGCCGGCCGCACCCGTCGTCGCCACATTAATCGATGTGCCGGCGCCGAGGCTGCGCGACAGCGCGCCGGCATCCGCACTGCCGATCACGTAATCGGGCATCGTGATGTTCCAAATGCCCGCTGTGACGGTTGGCGTGCAGTTGCAGAACGTCAGCTTACCGGCAACCGTGTCGACCGTTCCGCCGGAGCCGTCGACGTTGGCCGCGGCGACCGATTGCGGCAACTCGACAGTACCGGTATCCGCGACGAGCCACACGTGCCCGTCGCGCGTCGACGTGCCGGTGGCGCGGATGGCATCGTGATTGCCCGACAAGGCGTAGACATTGCCGTCCGCCGCCTGCAAGCTCACTTGCGCCGCCGCGATCGTGCCGCTGTCGAGTACGGTTCCTTGGCTGCCGGTTTGAACGAACACCTGTCGCCCGCTCGAGGCGTCCTGCAGCAGTATCTTCCTGCCGGCCGCGAGTTCGGCCGTCCCCTCGGGCGCACTGACGCTCCCCGCGTTTTCCACTTCGCCGGCGGCCACGAGAAACACGTCGCCGTGCGTCGACCCGATCGTGCCGAGATTGACGACGTTGTGCGTCGATGCTCCCGTGAGGGTCAGTGCTCCGCCGTTCATGAACGAGGTATCGTCCACGTCGAGCGTCGAGGCCACGAACCGCCCGCCTGTCGTGACGACGCCCGTCGAGCCGATGACGATGCCCTGCGGATTGATCAGATAGACGCTGCCCGAGGCAGATAGCGAGCCGAGAATCGACGTTGCGTTGCCGCCAGTGACTCGATTGAGCGTGGCGCCGCTGCCGTTGTTGAACGAAACCTGATTCCCGCTGCCGATGGAAAAGCTGTTCCAATCGATCACGCCTCGAGCAGAGCTCTGGTTGATCGTGAGCGTCGCACCGCTCGTTCCGATTGCACCGGCTCCGGCCGTGAAGCGTCCGCCTTGCGGAAGCGTTCCGGCATTCGCGAACGACATCGTCGCCCATAACGCCGCCATTAAAGTGCACGCGTGGGGTATCGCCTTTCGCTTGACGAGCACGTGCGCATCCGCTGTGAGACTCATGCAGCCTCCTTTTATTGAACGTAAGGTACGTCGATGGTAACGGCTGCGCGTCATGCATTAATCCGTGCGCCGACACTCGGCCGGTTAATTTTTATCTCATTTTGTATTTATCGTTGATTTCTAGAAAACGAAGAATGAGACCATGAATTATTGGGTCGATTCGAGTATGCGGAAACGTAGGATTCGGACATGAGTTCGTGATTTTGAGCCAGGCGTTCGTCCGGAGACGTAGCTTTCAATGCCTTTCAACGCTGACGTTCAAGGGTTCAGCGAAGGTGCGCCGCGTTGGCGCAAAACCACGATGCCTCGTCCGTATTCGACGTGACGCCTAAATCGCTTTAAATCAATAATCCTAAGCGATTGACCTGCACGACTGCGCCACACGATGCGGTTAGGAAAAATCGTGTTCGTTCGTCGGTTCATCGGCTTACCCATTCATCCATTTATGCGATCACCCATTAGACCGGTCGTAGCACGGCCCCTGCGCCTAATGCAGACCGAGGAGGCTTCGTGAAAAGCAAAAACACGCGCACTCGATATCTTCGCGCCGAACCGACGATAACTGCGTCCTCCCTGCGCCTGGCGGTGGCCGCTCTGTGCGGCGCAGCGGCGCTCGCTCACGCGCACACGCTTCCGAGCGCGGGGCAATTCGTCGCCGGAAGCGGATCGATCGTCAGCAATGGAAGACAGATGACGATCGACCAAAGCACCGCTCGCGGGATCATCGAATGGGACAGCTTCTCGATCGGCAAGGGCGATCGCGTCAAGTTCGACAACGGCAGCGGCGCGACGCTCAATCGCGTCACAGGTAGCGATCTTTCCTCGATTCTCGGGACGCTCTCGGCAACCGGCAGCGTCTACCTCGTCAATCCGCAGGGGATCGTCATCGGCAAAAGCGGCGTGGTGTCGACGGGGGGACGCTTCGTGGCGTCGACCCTCGATACCGACAATACGTCGTTCATGAACGGCGGGCAGATCGCGATGATCGGCGTCTCCAATGCGAGCGTCGTCAACCTCGGTCGGATCGGCTCGACCCACGGCGACGTATTCTTGATCGCGGATCATTCGGTCGAGAACCGAGGCACGATCGACGCGCCGAACGGCACGGCAGAACTGGTGGCCGGCGAAGCGGTGCTGCTGCAAGATTCTTCGACGGGCAAGCAAGTGTTCGTGGCACTGGGCGACAAAGGCTCCGTGCTCAACAGCGGCACGGTCAGGGCCGCGCAAATCAGCCTGCAGGCCGCCGACGGCAATGTCTTCGCGCTCGCGGGCAAGCATGCAGCACTGCGCGCAACCGGCACCGCCTCGAGGGGCGGCCACGTTTGGCTCGTTGCGGAAACCGGCAAGGTCGAACTGGATAGCCCAGTCGAGGCCAGGAATGCAGACGGAAGCGGCGGCGCCGTCGATACCACCGCGGCGACGCTCGCGCTGTGCCGGTGCGTCCCGGCCGTGCTGGCCGGCGTCTGGAACGTAGCGTTGCCCAATGTCACCATCGACGCGGGAACGGCGGCCTCGCTATCGCGCAGCTTGAACGCGGGCACGGCCGTCAACGTACTCGCGACGGGCCAGTACGGCGCAGCGGGCAATCTCGACGTGGCGTCGTCGATCGATTGGCGGGGCGCGGCGCCGTTGACGTTGACCGCGTATCGAAACGTAGGCATCGATCAAGGCGCGACGATCAAGAATAGCGGCTCAGCCAATTTGACGCTGCGCGCCGACGCGAACGGGATCGAGAACACAGGCGGCTTCGACAATCTCGGCACGATCGATTGGTCCAGCAGTCAAGGCATCGTCGCAGCGTACTACGACATGAAAGGAAGTTATACGCCAGGCGCCCAGCTAAGCCAATCGACATGGACGGCGCCGTCGTACAGCGGACTTAAAACCCAGATCACCGCCTATCAATTGCTGAACTCGATGGACGACTTGAACGCCATCGGTGCGACCGGCAATTACGCGTTCGGCAAGGACATTTCCCTTCCGAGTTCGGCGTTCGTTCAGTTCGGTACGCCGTTCACCGGCCAATTGGACGGCATGGGGCACTCGCTTTTGGGCGCAGTGGGCTTAGGCAACTATCTCTTCGCCACCATCGGCCAAGGCGGCGTCGTGCGCAATTTGACCATTCCCAACGCGATAGAGACGACGTTGTCGAAAGGCGTGCCGAGCGGCATCCTGGCCGGCGACAATCAAGGCACGATTGCGAACGTCTTCGTCTCCGGCTCCGTGCAGGGCGATTACTTCGACTACGCATCGGACGCACCGGCCGCCGGAGGCCTCGTGGGCACGAACGAAGGCACGATCGTGCGCTCGGGCGCGAACGTGCAGGTGTCGAACGCCGGTTGGGTCGGCGGGCTTGTCGGGCAAAATTCGGGGCTCATCTTGCAGTCGTACGCCACCGGCGGCGTAAGCGGCGTCACCAATCCGTTCAGCGGCGAGACGTACTATCAAGCGCGCGCAGGAGGGCTCGCGGGCGGCAATTCCGGCACGATCGCACAGTCGTATGCGACCGGCTCCGTCTCGCAGACATCGCTCGAAGGCGGCGGGCTCGTCGCGGAAAACAGCGGAACGATTACGCAATCGTTCGCAAGCGGCAGCGTCAAAGGCGTCACGCAAGGCTCGACGCCCCCGCTACTCGGCGGCATCGCCGCGCTGAACACCGGAACGATCGGGAGCGACGTTTACTGGAACAAGGATACGACCGGGCAAACCGCGGGCGGCCCCGGCGTGAGCGACGCCAATGGCTTGAGCACAGCGCAGATGTCCGATCCCGCTAACTTCTCGGGATGGAATTTCGGGCCGGGCGGCGCGTGGGCGATGCCGGCGGGCGCGACTCAGCCCGTGCTCGAATGGCAACTGGGCGACGATTGAACGCGCTCGATGGAACCGCGCGCTAGCGTTCCCCCTGGCCTGCGTTGAGCTTGCGCCACAGCGTCGTCTTGCTGATCCCGAGTGCGCGGCACGCGGCATCGCGGTCGCCGTTGCATGCCGCGAGCGCCGCGCGGGCCTCTTCCGCCTCGACATGCCTGCTGCGTTCGCGCAGTGTTTTCGCATGCTTGCGCCCACTGCGTTCGTTCGCGCCATGGGCGAACAATTCGGGCGCGATCGTCCACATTGTGTCGGCGTCGAGCGGCTCGACGATACCGGCCGCAGGCCCCGCATCGGCCAAATCGACCGCGATTCGCTCGATGACGTTTTGCAGTTCCCGTACGTTGCCGGGCCACGCATAGCCGCACAGCGCGTTTTCGACGCCCGCCAAGATGCGCGCCCCGGCTTCGCTGCCGCGAATGCGCGAAGACAAGCGCGGCTCGCGCCGCACGGCCTGCATGAACAGCGATACCGCGAGCGGCATGATGTCGTCGGCCCGCTCGCGCAACGGCGGCAGCGCCATGCTGAGAATATTGAGGCGGTAGTACAAATCGGCGCGAAACGTCCCGCCGGCGATACGCTCGGTCAGCGCGCCATGTGTCGCGGCGATCACGCGGATATCCACGCGCGTGGGTTCCGTCGAACCGAGCCGCACCACTTCACGTTCCTGCAGCACGCGCAGTAGACGGCTCTGCAGCGGCAGCGGCATTTCGCCGATTTCGTCGAGAAACAGCGTGCCGCGGTGAGCCGCTTCGATCAGTCCCGCCTTGCCGCCTTTGCGCGCCCCGGTGAATGCCCCTTCTTCATAGCCGAATAATTCGCTTTCGAGCAGCGCCTCCGGAAACGCGCCGCAATTGATTGCGACGAAGGGGAATTCGCGCCGCGCGCTGAGCCGATGCATGCTCTGCGCCACCATCTCCTTGCCGGTGCCGCTTTCGCCGAGCACAAGCACGGTTGCATCGGACTTCGCATACCTCCGCACGAGGGTTTTGATGCGCTGCATCGAGGCGCTTTCGCCCACTAGATCGTCGAGCCGATAGCGGGCCGCGAATTGATGCGTCAACTGCTTCGAGCGCAACGTGCGGTCGAGCCGCTCCACCGCACGCGATTCCTGCAACGTCAACACGGCGCCGTCTTCGCCGCTGTCGCCGACGAGCGGGCCGCGATGGACGAGATAGCTGACGCCGCGAATCGACGCCAGCACGTCGCCGTCGGCCTCGGGCAGCGTGCGCGCCAGCTCGGGCGACAGATCCGCGAGCGGTTGCCCGACGGCGCGCGCCGCATCGATGCCGAGCGCGTCGGCCAAGCGCCGGTTGATCGCTTCGATGCGGCCGTCGGCGTCCAGCGCGACCACGCCGTCGCGCAGATGCTGAAGCAAGTTGTCGATATGCCGCCGGCGCTTGGCCTCCGCGCGCGTGGCGTCGGCCAATTCGAGCGCCGTTTCGAAGCCGCGGCGAATCGAGGTATGCGAATAGAGAAAGACGGCGTCGATGCCGGCCGTCGTCGCCAGATCGGCGATCAGGCCTGGCCCAACGATCGCGCCCACGCCTTGCGCACGGAGCGTTTGCACGCAAGCATCGGCATCCTGCGCCGAACGATACGACGCGAAGACGATATCGAGCCCATAGGCCGCCACGAAATCGCGCACTTCGTGCGGCGTCTCGCTGGGGCTGACGAGCGCGACTTGGCCGCCGGTTTGGCGTCGCGCGCGCGCCAGCGAATGCATGACGTCGAAGCCCGTCGGATTGATCTGCACGACGGGCACGGACAATCGGGTCTTCAGGTAGGCGGCGTTCGAGCCGCCCGCGACGATGACATCCGGACGCCGCGGCCCCGCGGCCTCGACCTCGCGCACCGCGTCGTCATAGGCGCGGGCGATCACGCGCAGGTCCGCACGCTCGTCGTACTCGCCCGCGAGCTCGAACAAGAGATCGCGCAGCCGGCTAATGCCGAACGCCCAGACGCGCGGACGCTGGGGCGCCTCGAATGAATGATCGGAAGGAAGACGGCTCACAGGCAACCCGTTGGATGAACAATTCACACGCGTAATCGCAATCGCATTATGCGCGTTTCATCTCAACTCTGAAATCCGCGATTTCATATTTGAAATTCACCGAGATTCCGTTCATCGGCATATCCTTTAAAAATCAATCGCTTACTGAGATACCCTCGACCTGGTCCGCACTTTGCTCTATTGGGGCACCTTTCTGGGAGCTAACGTGGAAACAGGTCATCAGCAACCCATGCGGCCGGGCGCGGCGTTCCGCGCCGCCGTCGCGGCCGAACAGCCGCTGCAGGTCGTCGGCGCCATCACCGCCTACGCCGCGAAAATGGCGCAAGCCACCGGCTTCAAGGCCGTCTATCTGTCCGGCGGCGGCGTCGCCGCGAACTCGCTCGGCATCCCCGATCTGGGCATCAGCACGATGGAAGATGTGCTGATCGACGCCCGTCGTATCACCGACGCCTGCTCGCTGCCTTTGCTCGTCGATATCGACACGGGCTGGGGCGGCGCCTTCAACATCGCCCGCACGATCCGCTCGTTCATCAAGGCCGGCGTGGCCGCCGTGCACATCGAGGATCAAGTCGGACAAAAGCGCTGCGGGCATCGCCCGGGCAAGGAATGCGTGCCTAAGGAAGAGATGGTCGATCGCGTCAAGGCAGCGGTCGATGCACGCACCGACGATTCCTTCGT
>DATJJH010000164.1:0-6615 GCA_035492395.1 Trinickia sp.
TGCCAAGCGCAGTGGCAGCCGTCCGACGTCGTCATCAAGAACGAAGGCCAGGGCCTGTTGTTCCGTTGTCCGATGTGCGGCGCGCGCAATTACGTTGAAAAGTTCGAAGCCGAAGACGGCACGGTCGTCTACGAACAAGTAGAAGGCAAGCCGTTCGTTTAGTCCCTTTTAATTCTCCGGCCGACCCCGGGTTTGTCCCGGTCAACCGAATCGCCCTTTCGGCCGTTGTAATCAATCACAAGTTGCTATATCGATCGACGAGCCGCCCGCGCGGCGCTCGTCGTTATTGCCCGCGACGTCGGCAGTTGGCAAGACCGGCTACGGGAAAAGGGTTGGACGTAATGGGGACCGCAGTGTGAAGGCTTTGGCCGCGTTGTTCGCGAAGTTGCGGCATATCGAGTTCAAGCGTTTGGTGCCGCCCGCCCTCGCGCTCGTCATCAGCGTTTTGCTGCTGCTGGCGCTGCAAAGAATCTCGCAGGGCGTCAACTACCATTCGGTCTGCCGGCGTTTGTTCGATATCGCGCCGGGCCGGTGGGTAGCCGCGCTCGCCGCCACGGCGGCGAGCTTCGTCGCGCTCGTCGCGCGCGACGAGATCGGCTTGCGCCACGTTCAAGCCAAGGTGTCGCGTCCATTGCTGTGGATCGGCGCGACGGCCGCCTCGGCGCTCGGCAACATCGCCGGCTTCGGCGCCTTGACGGGCGGGGCGGTGCGCTGCCGCGTCTATGGTGCGGCCGGGGTCACGCCATCTCAAGTCGGCCGTCTCACGGTGTTCACGAGCGTTTCGCTCGTGCTGGCGCTGGTGCTCGTCAGCGCGCTGGGCGCGCTCTGGGATACCGCTTTGCTGGCGACCATGCTGCATGTGTCGCCGGCCGGGCTGCGCATCGGAAGCTTGCTGGTCCTTGCCGCGTTGGCGGCGACCGTTGCCTGCTGCGGCTCGAGCACGAAGCGGATCGAAACGCGTTGGCGCAGGATCACGATCGATGTTCCGGGCAGGGCAGAGCTGGTGGCGCAGATCGTCTTCGGCGTGGTCGACGTCGTCGGCGCGGGCGCCGCGCTGTGGGCGTTCCTGCCGGGCGCGCATGCCGGCTTCGTCAGTTTCCTCGCGGTGTACAGCGCTTCGTTGCTGCTCGGCATTCTGGGCCATACCCCGGGCGGTGTCGGCGTATTCGAATCGGTCATGGTGTTCGCGTTGCGCGGAGATGTCACGGCGCCTGCGCTCGTCGCCGCTCTGCTCGCCTATCGCGCTGTGTATTTCGGTTTGCCGCTCGTGCTGTCGGCAGCTGTCCTGGCCGGTTACGAAGGCAGGGCGCTGCGCGCGCGCTTGCCGCTTGGCCGCGTGGCCCGCGTCGGCCGCATCGCGCCGCTGTTTCTCTGCCTCATCACATTCGTCACGGGTTCGATGCTGATCGTATCGAGCGCGACGCCGGCATTGGCGCACCGGCTGGCCGTGCTGCGTCAGCTCGTGCCGCTGTGGGCGCTCGAAGGCTCGCAGCTCGTGAGCGGCGTGGTGGGCGTGTTCCTGTTGTTCGTCGCGCGCGGCCTGCTGCGCAGGCTCGATGCCGCTTGGTGGCTCACCGTCGCGCTGACGGCCGTGAGCCTCTTGCTGTCGGTCCTGAAGGGATTGGCGTTCGTCGAAGCGGGCATCCTCTTCACGCTGCTCGTGCTGTTGATCGCCACGCGCCGCAATTTCAGCCGGCGCGCCGCGTTGTTCGCCGAGCCGCTCACGGGCGGCTGGCTGATTTCGGTCGCCATCGTGTTGATGTGCGCGATATGGGTGATGTTCTTCGCCTATCGCAACGTCCCGTATCAGAACGATCTCTGGTGGCAGTTCGCATTCGACGAGCGCGCGTCGCGTTCGTTGCGCGCGATGCTCGCATCCGGCCTCTTCGCGACGGTGTTCGCGCTGTGGCAATTGCTGCGTCCGGCGGCCGGCCGTTTCGTGCACCCGAGCTCCGAGGATCTGACCGATGCGGTGCAGATCATTCGCGCGCAAGAGCGCAGCGATGCCGGGCTGGCCATGATGGGCGATAAGAGTTTTTTGTTTTCCGATTCGCGGCAGGCCTTCCTGATGTACGCGAAGCACGGGCGCACCTGGGCCGCGCTACACGATCCGGTGGGGCCGCGCGAAGAATGGGATCAACTGATCCGCAAATTCGTGATGCTCGCGCATGGGCATGGCGGGCGCGCCGCGTTTTATCAGGTGCGCGCCGATTCGCTGCCGCTTTATCTGGATTCGGGTTTGACGCTCATGAAGCTGGGCGAAGAGGCGCGCCTCGCGCTCGACGGCTTCGACATGAGCGGGCCGAAGCGCGCCGCATTGCGCTACTCGCTGCGCCGCGCCGAGCGCGACGGCTGCACGACCGAAGTGATCGATGCGGCTTCCGTATCGGCGTATATCGACTTGTTGCGCGGCATTTCCGACAGCTGGCTCGAGAGCCGGGCCGCACGAGAAAAGAGTTTCTCGGTGGCCGCGTTCAGCGAGGCGTATTTAGCCGCGCAGTCTGTCATGCTCGTGCGACAAAACGGCGTGCCGGTGGCGTTCACGACCTTCATGACGACGGACTTGAACGTCGAGGCGACGGTCGGCGTGATGCGCCACGTGGCGGACGCGTCGCCGTATGTGATGGATTATCTCTTCGTCCAGCTCGCGCTGCATTTGAAGCACGCGGGCTATCGTCACTTGAGCCTCGGCGTGGCGCCGTTCTCGGGTGTGCAATCGACGCCGCTCGGCTCGCCGCTTCATCAATTGGGATCGATGGTGTGGCGGTTCGGCGGGCGCTTCTACAACTTCCAAGGCCTTCGTGCATTCAAGGGCAAGTTTCAGCCCGGCTGGGAGCCCCGCTATCTCGCGGTATCCGGCTGGGCCAGTGCGCTCCTGACGTTGGTGGATCTTTCAATTCTGGCGGGCGGGCGCCGTTCATGACATTTCGTGTGGCATTAAGCAAAGTCAAGTGGGTTGCGGTTCTGGTGGGGGCGTCGTTGTGCGTGGCCGCGCATGCGGCGCAATCGCGCGTATCGGGCGGACGTTATGGGGACGTGACGGTTCAATGGCCGCAAGGCGAGATTCGCGCTTTCGTCGTGCTGTTTTCCGCGGGCAAGGGATGGACCGATGCCGATGAGCAAGCCGCGCGGGCGTTGGCCAAGGAAGGCGCGTTGACTGTCGGCGTCGACACGGGACGCTACGCGGCGAATCTCGCGGCGACGGGACAAGCCTGCCGGCACCTGGACGGCGACGCCGAAGCGGTCAGTCATCAGCTCGAGCGTCAACTGAAATCGGATCGGTATTTCGCGCCGATCATGGCGGGCTCGGGGCAAGGAGGCACGCTCGCGCTGCATGTGTTGGCGCAAGCGCCGGCCAATACGATCGCGGGCGCCGTGGCCATCGATGCGCAAGCGAAACTGAGCGGCGATTTTCGGCAGTGTCCGCCGGACCCGACCGTCAGCCGAGGCAGCGTGCTGCCTGGGTTCGTCGAAACCGGCGTGACGCAGCAAAGCGCCGTTCCTGCCCTGCAGCAGGCGGAGCGTTCGGCTGTGAAAGAGGGCGCCGACGCGCCGGGCTTTCACTTCGACAAGGACGCGAACCGCTTGATGGCGCCGCTGTTGGCGAAGCCGCCCCGCCTGTTCGCCGCGACGACGACTCGGGCCGATCGATTGACGGCGCTGATTCGGCCGCATTTGCAAGCCGATACGGGCGGCGAGCAGGATGTTTCCGATCTGCCGCTCATCGAATTGCCGGCCGCCCATTCAAAGGGGATGCTCGCCATCGTCATGTCGGGCGACGGCGGTTGGCGCGACCTCGATAAAACGATCGGCGAGCAGTTGCAGAAGGATGGCGTATCGGTGGTGGGCTGGGACAGTTTGCGCTACTTCTGGAGCGAGAAGAGCCCGGAGCAAGTCAGCCGCGATCTGGCGCGCGTGCTGCGCGTGTACGGCGCGCGATGGCACGCGGATTCGTTCGCGTTGATCGGCTACTCGTTCGGCGCGGACGTCATGCCGTTCGCATACAACCGATTGCCCGCGGCCGTTCGCGAGAAAGTTTCGATCGTCTCGCTGCTCGGCTTTGCGAAGGCCGCCGATTTTCAGGTGCGTGTGACCGGCTGGCTCGGTATGCCGGCGAGCGAGGATGCGTTACAGGCGAAGCCTGAAGTCGATCGACTGCCGGCCGGGCTCGTCCAATGTTTCTACGGCGAGGACGAGGAAGATACCCTGTGTCCCGCGCTGGCCTCTACGCGCGAAGTCATCCGCACGCCGGGCGGGCATCACTTCGGCGGAGGCTACGACGCACTCGAAAAGCAAATCCTGACCGGCTGGGAGAAGCGCGCCGCGCACCGTTGATGGGCCGCACAGGTAGCGCGTTTCGCATACCCGGTGCAGAGTTCCATCAAAACTAGAGGGCAAACCTTAGCGCCGAATTTTGACGATCGCGTGCGTTCGTCCTAGAACGTAGTCCTACCTGAGCATCGACAATCGATGACGGTCTACAGGGAGGCGACGTGAATCGAGCCAAAATGCGTTGGCTGTGCGCGGCGATCATAGCGGGTGCGATCGTCGCGGTGGCTGCGTGGCGCTATGAAACCCAGTCACGCGCGCGGACAGCGGAGCCCGTCGAATCGGCGGGCGCTTCCACCGCACAGGCCGCAAAATCCGCGCAGACATCGACGCAGTTCCCTTCGACATCACCCGGGCCAGCAGAGCGCGCGCTCGATTTGGCCGCGTTGCGTCGGAGCTTGGACGGCCGCTCCGACAGCCAAGCGGAAACGCAGCGTATCGTCGCTTTCGCTCGCTTTAGAGACCGCATGGCCGCCTACGCGCAAGACAAAGACGGCATGCCGGCCGCCGAGCGCTCGCAAACGGCGCGCGAGATCCTTGCCGCGTTGCCCGAGCATGTGGCACGCAACGAAATCTTGCCCGTGCAGGCGCAAGCGTTGACGGCGCAATTGCTGGCCGACGCCGAACCCGATCCCGTCGCGCGCGACGCTCAACTCGACGCTGCTCAACGGCAGTGGGACGCCTATTCGCGTCGCACCGTGGGCCCCTCGCCCGAGCAAGATCCGCGCTTTACGACCTACGCTTTGCAAAGCCGCGACATCGTTCAGCAAGTGCAATCGAGCGTGCCCGATCCTCGACAGCAGCAAATCGAAATCGCGCAGCGACTGCAAGCGCTGCGCGTGAGGTTGTTCGACCACGTTTCCGCATCCGACACGCATTGAACGTAGTGGGCGCGTGAGACGCACGCCCGCCTTGCCTCGAACCATTGCCATTGCCTCGAACGATAGCCAAGGGAGGGAAGATGCATTCATCGAAATGGTTGAAACGCCTTTGCATGGGCGCCTTGCTCAGTTGCGCCGCGCTGAATGCGCGCGCGACGGATACCACGCAGCCCGATTCGTCGATCCCGTATTACTCGTGGTACGAAGTCGTGCTGCCGGAAAGCAGCGGGGCATCGTGCGGAAACGGTACGCCCATGCGCTTCTACGTTAATCGAGCACAATCGAGCAACATGCTCTACATGATGCAGCCGGGCGGCGCATGCTGGAACTACGCCACGTGTTCGGAGACTGCGACGTCCGGTCCCGAGGCGGGTCTCGGCGCATTCAATCACGACGGTATTCCGCACAACTACATGAACGGCACGGCGAGCCAGACGTTGATGTCGTCGTTTCTCTCGCCGTTGATGATCCGGATGGACCTCGCGCATCGCCTCGTCGGCGAACCGAAAGTCGAAACGCAGGATTGGACTCAAGTGTTCGTGCCGTACTGCACGGGCGACATTCACATGGGCAGCGCCGTGCGCACTTACACGTCGCCCACCGGAGAATGGCGTGTTCAGCACTACAACGGCTTGAAGAATGCACAGGCGGTGGCGCAATGGCTCGTCGCTCATGGCTTCGGGCAACCGAATCGGTTGTTGGTCTATGGGACGAGTGCCGGCGGCTACGGCGCACTTGCGAACTACGCAACGTTGCGCAACACGTTACAGCCACAAGCGCATAGCTCGTTGCTCGACGACGCCGGGACTGTATTCAATACGCCATTCGATGCCGATCCATCGGTGCATCCTTCGGTCGGGCTTTACGACAAGGTGCGGGCAGAATGGGGAATGGACGCGCCCGACGGGATGATCCCGACCAACAGGAAGCTGTCGCCGTACTTCGATCCGAACAATATGGGTAGCGCTTATGCCGCGCTGTCGAGAACCTTCCCGCACGATCGATTCGGCTATACGACGTACCAGCGCGACGCGGTCATGGCCGCTTATCACTACCGATCTTTCGTCCCTTCCGTCATCGCGGCGCCGGACGATGCGAGCAAGGATGCGTTGTCGCTCGCCATGTTCGCGCAGGAACTCGATCTGCTCAAGCAGACGCTCAATCCGCTGCCGAATTTCGGCTACTTCATGCCTTGGGCGCGCGGCGACTTCATGCATAACCATCAAGTCACCGCAGTGAGCTTCACGGGGTCGCGCATTCGCGAAAACGGCATCGATGCCGATGTCGGCACGTTCGTGGCCGATTTACTCAATCAGCGGGATCCCGCCGATACGCCCGTGATGAAGGCGTTCCGTACCGACCAGTCGTCGAACTTCACGTTCTCGTCGTTCTTGGCGTGGATCGA
>DATJJH010000165.1:0-4588 GCA_035492395.1 Trinickia sp.
GGAACTGCTCGATCTCGTGAAGCTGCCGGCGTCCACGGCGACGCGGCGCCCCGGCGGTTTGTCCGGCGGCCAGAAGCAACGCGTGAATTTGGCGCGTGCCTTGGCGGCGGAGCCTTCGCTGATCTTATGCGACGAAGTGACATCGGCGCTCGACACCGTCGTCGGCGCGGCGATCCTCGATTTGTTGCGCGACCTGCGCAGAGAGCTCGGCGTGTCGTACATGTTCATCAGCCACGACATCTCCACGGTGCGTGCGATCTGCGACGAGGTCGTGGTGCTCTATGCGGGCCGGCGTGTGGAAGCGGGGCACCGCAAGCTGCTCGACCAGCCGCCGCATCATCCCTACACGGGGCTGCTGGTGGACTCGGTGCCGGCGCTCAAGCGCGGCTGGCTGGACGCGCATCGCAACGTGGGGGCATGCGCGCTTCCGCCGCTGTCGGCGGATTCGGGCAACGGCGGGCTGTGCAGTTTCCGCACGCGCTGCTCCGCGCGCGTGGACGGCAAATGCAACACGACGCCGCCGCCCTTGAGAAGACTGCCGTCGGGCGCGCAGATACTGTGCCATCGCTCCGCGGACGAACTCCAAGCCCTTCAGCCGGTGCGGGGCGCGGCATGAGTGGCCGATCCTTAGGCGCCGCCGAGCGCGGGCGAAGAACGAAGCAGGTGTGACATGCGGCGAACAGAAGGCTTGGATCAAGCTCGAGCGTTTATCGAGGCGCATTTCGCGGAGCCGCTGACGCTCCAGCAAATGGCCGCGCCCGCCGCGCTCAGCATTTCGCGTTTCGCGACGGCGTTTCGAGAGCGTTTCGGCTCGTCGCCTTATCGCTATCTGTGCGGATTGCGCATCCAGCGGGCCCAATCGCTGCTGCTGGCGGGCGTGCCGAGCGTGGCGGTGGCCGCCGAAGTCGGGTTCTTCGATCAAAGTCATTTTGGCCGGCATTTCAAGCGGATGTGCGGGATGACCCCGACCATGTTCGTCGCGAGCGTGCGCTCGAACCGGATGAGGGAGGCGGAGGAACGCTCGCCTGCGTGATGCCCAAGAAGGCTGCTACGATCTAGCATCGATACGCAGATCAGGACGCTGCAGCGCTGCTCGACCCGCGGCGTGGCCGGCGTCGACGCCTTCTTAACGGAGCCGCTTCCCGTGGACCGCATTCAACCCGAACGACACCGCCTCGATCTCCCCCAATTAGCTGAACATCTTCGCCGCTCGCAACGCGCGGCGCGCCGCGTGGTCGCCATCGCGGGCGCGCCCGGATCGGGCAAGAGCACGTTCGTCGAATCGCTTGCCGAGCAACTCAACGCCGATCGTCCGGGCTTGGCTTGCGTGCTGGCCATGGACGGCTACCACTTCGACGATCGCGTATTGGAAGCGCGTGGCCATCGACCGCGCAAGGGCGCGCCGTTTACGTTCGATGTCGGCGGCCTTGCCGCCATGGTCGATCGCCTGCGCGCCGACGACGGCGAGGACATCGCCGTGCCCGTATTCGATCGCTCGCTCGAGATCGCGCGCGCCGGCGCGGCCATTATTCCGGCGTCGGCGCGGATCGTCTTGCTCGAAGGCAACTACTTGCTGCTCGACGATCCTGCTTGGTTGCCGCTGCAGCGCCGCTTCGACGTCACGGTCATGCTCGATGTGCCGCGTGAAGTGCTGATCGAGCGCTTGATCGCGCGATGGCGAGGGTATGGCATGGATGAAGCGGCCATACGAGAAAAGCTGGACCAAAACGATTTGATCAACGCCGATCTCGTGCTGTCCGCCAGCGTGCCCGCGCAGTTAGTCGTCGCGAACGGTTAGCCAACGCTACGCGGACCGCACGTATCGAGCGCGCTGGGCCCGCGTGCCATGGCGACCCTACGCGATCGGCTTCGGCTGCGAACCCGGCGGGGCCGGGCGCGCCGTGTTGCGGCTGAAGTAGGGGAGCGCAAACAGATACAGCCCCGATACCGCCAACAGTGCCAGCGGTGCGAGCGGCGAGTAGGTAATCCACGGCGGCGGCGCGCCTTTGCCCTGCGCCATGGCCACGAAATTCGCGACGACGGTCAGCGTGAACACGATGCCGATCCATCGGTGACAACGACGAATGACGGCGGCGACGCTCATGCCTTGACCTTCGCGCTTTCGATCATCTTCCATCCATTGCCGGCCGGATCGCGAAAGCCCGCATCGACATTGCCGTACCGGTCGATCGGCGCTTGCGTGAATTCCACGCCTTGCTCGCGCAGGCGCTCGTAGGTCGCGCGGCAGTCGTCGACGGCAAGGACCAATGGGGGCATCGCACCCTTGGCGACCATCGCGCGCAGCGTTTGCGCCGTGGCCTCGTCGTGCATCGGCGGCCCAGGCATGAACAGGCCCAGTTGGAACGAAGGTTGATCGGGATGCTGCACGGTAAGCCAGCGGTAATTGCCGTTGCGCACGTCGGAATGAACCTTGAAGCCGAGCTTATCGACGTAAAACGCGAGCGCTTCGTCTTGATCGTCGACATAGATGCCCACCACATTGACGCTTTCGTTCATAGAGCCTCCTTTGTTGGTGTCGGCACTGTATCCGCGGCGGCCCGGCGTCGCTTCTCCGAAACTGCCACCTTGAGGTCCGGCCGCTGCGCGGCCTTCGCGACGCAGGCGGGCATGAGGGCGAGGTTAGGAATATTCATCTGGGCTTGCTGACGCAGCGCGCCAGGGTTTTGCCCTGTTACGTCGCGAAATATGCGGCCGAACGTGCCGAGGCTTTCCCAGCCCGTGGCGAAGGCGATTTCGGTGATGCTCATATCGGTATCGCGCAAGAGCGTGGTGGCCTGTTCGATTCGCCGCGTCAACAAATAGCGGTGCGGCGGCAGACCGAACGCGCGTTTGAAGGAGCGCGCGAAGTGTGCTTCCGAGACACCGCTGACCTTCGCGAGCCGCTTGACCGGCCAAGCTTCGTGCGAAGCCGCGTCCATCCGGTCCTTGGCCCGTAGTAGGCGGCGCAGCAGGGCGGGGTCTTCCAACGCGTCGGTGCCGGTATCCGTGTCGATGTCGGCATCGGCATCGGCCTCGCTTTCGATCGAATCGGGCGCCGCCGCGGGTGATTGGCCGGCCTTATCTTCCGCTTGCTCGCGGCAATAGCGCGTAGGCGGCACACCGACGAAGCGCGTGAACGCGACGCTGAACGCGCTGGCGGAACCATACCCCACGCGTTCGGCGACCTCGGCGACGCTGCCTTCCTTGCGCAGCAGCATGTGCTTGGCCATCGCCATGCGCCAACCGAGCAGATACTCCATCGGCGGCACGCCCACCGCACGGCTGAATCGCTCGAAAAACGCCGAACGCGAGAGCGCCGCTTCTTTCGCGAGCTGCGGGACCGTCCAAGCTTGCCGCGGATTCTCGTGCATACGTCGAATGGCGACGGAAAGGCGTTCGTCGGCAAGCCCGCGCAACAGCCCCGGCGACGCGTCGGTGCCCGCTGTCGATCGCAACGCTTCAATCAAGAGCACTTCCAATAGCCGCGCGAGGATCACGTCGCGCGCGGGCCGCATCGCGCGCGACTCTTCGCCCACGAGTTGCGCGATCGTCGCAAGGCGCTGATCGCCGCGAATGTGCACGACTTTGGGCAGCAGCGAGACGAGCAATGCGGCATCGGGCGAACCGAAAACACAATGGCCGATCAGGAATCGAACGTCCGCCGGGCCGTGTCGTTCACCGAGCCGGAACTCGCCGTCTTCGAGCTGAACCGGCGCGGTGACAGTGTCCTGCGGCGTAGGCGCTTCGAGGCTCGACATCGAGCGGCCGTAGCCCGACGGAATGAGGACGAAGTCGCCGGCCACGAGCGTAATCGGCTCGTACCCGTCCACCGCGAGCCAGCATGCGCCGTCGACGACCAGGCAGTAGAACGGCTGCCCCGACTCGGCGCGGCGCACGCGCCAGCGGCCGGCGCAGCCGACGATTTTCGAGAACGAGGCGCTCGGCTGGAGCAGCGCCACGACCTCGGAGAGCGGATCGACCATGGGCTGGACTCTCGCGAATGAAACTCGGACTGAGGATTGTAGCGAATCCGGCGGCGAGCGCCTATCGTCTCGGTACGCCAAACCACTCGTAGGAGTCTTTCCATGTCGAAAACCATCCTGATCACCGGCTGCTCGTCCGGATTCGGCCTCGAAATCGCCCGGTATTTCCTCGATCGCGATTGGCGCGTCGTCGCCACGATGCGTACGCCGCGCGAGGACTTGCTGCCTCGCTCGGAACGCTTGCGCGTGCTGGCGCTCGACGTGACCGATGCTGACAGCATTCGCCGGGCGGTCGACGAAGCGGGGCCGATCGATGTCCTCGTCAACAACGCGGGCGTTGGAGTGCTGAATGCGCTCGAAGGCATGTCGATGGACGTGATCCGCGACGTGTTCGAGACGAATACGTTCGGCACGATCGCGATGACGCGCGCCGTGCTGCCGCAATTTCGCGAGCGCAGGGCTGGCGTGGTCGTGAACGTGACGTCGAGCGTCACGCTGAAGTCGCTACCGATGCTTTCGATCTATACGGCCAGCAAAGCGGCCGTCAATGCGTTCACGGAATCGCTGGCGTTCGAGCTAGAGCAGTTCGGCGTGCGTGTCGCGCT
>DATJJH010000166.1:0-3277 GCA_035492395.1 Trinickia sp.
TCGCCGCAGACGAACGCGAGCGCCGCATTCCACGCCCACACCGCGACCGGGAAGTTGAACGCCGAAATCACGCCGCACACGCCGAGCGGATGCCACGTTTCCATCATGCGATGGCCCGGACGCTCCGAGGCGATCGTCAGACCGTAGAGCTGACGCGAGAGGCCGACCGCGAAATCGCAGATGTCGATCATTTCCTGCACTTCGCCGAGGCCTTCCGAGCGGATCTTGCCGGCTTCGAGGGTCACGAGCTGCCCCAGCGCGTCCTTGTGCTGACGCAGCACGTTGCCGAACACGCGAACGAGTTCGCCGCGCAGCGGCGCGGGCACGGTGCGCCATTTCAGGAACGCGGCATGAGCGGCGTCGATCTTGCGCTCGGCGTCGGCGGCCGAATCGACGGCAAGCGTGGCGAGCGTCGCGCCGTCGCGCGGCGAGCGCGCGGTCAGAGCGTCGCCCTTCCACGCAGAAAGGTCCACCTTGAGCGCTGCGAGAATGTCGTTGACTACCATCACGTCCTCTTTAGGTCGAATCGAATTCAGTCTGATGAGACTACTAATAGGGCGGCCTCGCCCGCCATTTTGTGGCGGAAGGCGCGCCCGTACTTCAGCGATTGAAACGCGTTCGAGCCGCATGCGCAAGCGGCGCATGCGGCTCGGCTCTACCCTTGCGACAGCGCCGACGCGAGCCGGCGCGCCCCTTCGAACGCCTCCGCCTCGCTCGGCGCCGCGAACGACAGGCGCAAGCTGCATACGTCCGGCTCGCGCACGTAAAACGCAACGCCGGGGACGAACATGACGTTTTGTTCGATGGCGCGCTTGAGGACCTCGCCGGCGTCGCGGCCGCCCGCGAGTCTTGCCCAGACGAACATCCCGCCCTCGGGCGCGGCGAACTGCACCTCATGCGGCGCGAAATGCGCGAGCGCATTGAGCAGCGCTTCGCAACGCGACCGATAGGCCCCGACGATCGAACGCAGGTGCGGCTCCAAGCTTGCGCTGTCCAGATAATGGCGCGCCATTTCCTGAGCTAGCGGTGCCGTGCACAAATCGCTCGTTTGCTTCGCGACGACCATCCGGCGCGCGATAGCGGCCGGCGCAACGGCCCAGCCGATGCGCAAGCCCGGCGCGACGATCTTCGACAGACTGCCGAAGTAGACGATCCAGTCGCGCGCGCCAGCACATTGCTCGGCCAATGCGAGCATCGGCGGAACGCTCTCGCCAGAGAAACGCAGCTCGCCGTAGGGATCGTCTTCGACGAGGACGATGCGATGCGCGGCCACCAGCCGAACCAGCGCTTCGCGCCTGGCCCGCGGCAGCGTCGCGCCGGTCGGATTGGCGAACGTCGGGACGGTGTAGAGCAGCTTCGGCTTGTTCGCCTCGGGCCACGCGTCGAGCTGCGCGGCGAGCGCTTGCACGTCGATGCCGTCGCGGTCAGTGCGAACGGTCACGATGTTGGCGCCCGCAAGCCGCAGCGCTTGAATCGCGGCGGGATACGCCGGCTCTTCGATCAACGCGGTATCGCCAGGCGCGATCAACGTGCGCAGCAACAGGTCGAACCCTTGCTGCGAACCCGTCGTCACCATGATGTCGTCGGCTTCGCATCGCACGCCGCGCGCCGCCATCAACCGAGCCAGCGAGTGGCGCAAGCGCGGCGCACCGGCGGTATCGCCATATTGCAGACACGCGATCGGATCGTCGCGGTAGGCGGCCTCGAGTGCGCGCGAGAGACCTTCTCGGTCGAACAAGTCCTTGGACGGATAGCCGCCCGCGAACGAAATCATGCCCGGACGACCGACGTACTTGAACAGCTCGCGGATAGGCGAACCCTGCGGCGCCCGAAAAGGCGTCGTGAAATCGTAGGTGTCCTCGTGCGCGGCAGCCTGCGTCGCGTTACTGGATGTCATTGTTCTCCCTCATGCGCAGGCGGCGCTCGGCGCGTATCGATCACGCGGCCGCGGTCATCTTGAAGATGCCGGTTGCGTTGCCCGCATCGAAGCCCAGGTCGAGTGAAACGCGGCCCGTTTCCTCGTCGACGTACGTATCGCGCGTGATGAATTCGTAGAACGAGCCCGGCACATCGCGCCGCACTTGCCGGCCCTCGTCGTCGATGAAGACACGCGAGACCGGATCGGCTTGAAACGCCGTTTGCTTGACGCGGCCCGACTTCGACACTTCCACGCGCTCCTTGATGGGCCGGCCCAACGCACGCTGCGCGTCGGCAACCGCAAACACGTCGGCGACACGATCGGTCGCGTGATTGAAGGCGTTGCCTTCGGTCGCGATCCACGCCATTTCGGCGGATTCCGTGAGCAACGCCTGATAATCGGCAAGCCGGGGCGTCGCATGTTGGCGGTCGAAGCAGCGCACGAGAATCGGCAGCAGCGCGCAGGCATCGGCAAGCGGCAAGGCGGCGTCGCGCTCGAGTTCCGAAAGCCATGCGACCGCTTGCGGCGTCAGCGGATCGACCGAGGAACTCACGACGTTCGTCACGGCCTGCTGAAACTCGCTCGAGAAGCGCTCGGGATGGAGTTCGCTGACGAAAAACTGCGCGATATGCTCGGGCGCGTCCAAGTGTGCGTACGAACGCCCTGTCATCTTGATCCGATCGAGCGGATACGTGCCGTTCAAGCGATAGCCGAGCGGCTTCAAGATGCGCGTGAACGCGGCCTCCCCCGGCGGCAACGCGCCGCAATGCGGCCAGCGTACCGTCCGCAGCGCGCCATGGTCGAACTCGACGCGCCCGCCTTGGCGAACGACGTCGTCGGTATAGGCGCGGCCCGTCGGCACCCGTTCGAGCAGACCGTCGAACAGCGCCATATCGAGCGCCTGCGCCAGTTCGGCGCGGGTCACGACGCCGGCTTCGCAATGCGCCAATGTCGGCGCAACATTCATCAATTTCACTAACCGCTGGGCAGCGCCCGGGCCGCAAGCGGCTTCGAGCAAGGCGTCGAGATTGCTGTTCATCGAATCATTCCCCGTTTTCCGTTCAAGGCGATGCCTTTGATGGCGCGCGTCGGACTTTTCGTCAGACGCCTGGCAATATGCCGATCGAATGCGATTGTCCTCGCTGCGCGCCGGGGCCACAATTGATTTAAACTCACCACTTCATTCCAAAAAATCACCAACTCGAACGAAACCGCCCTTCGCCGGCACGGCATCCACCGATGAGAAAAGGCATCCCGAATCTAGCCGCGCTGCAGGTTTTCGAAGCGGCGGCGCGCCACGAAAGCTTTACCCGCGCGGCTGACGAGCTTGCGCTCACGCAAAGCGCCGTGTGCCGCCAA
>DATJJH010000167.1:0-6828 GCA_035492395.1 Trinickia sp.
CGGCGGCGCCAAACGCGTGACGAACGATCCGATGGAAGCGACATTCGTCGGCATTCACATGTGGAAGCAGGCGGTCGAAAAAGCGAAGAGCACCGACGTCGACAAAGTGCGTACGGCCATGATCGGTCAAGCCGTGGCGGCGCCGTCGGGCTTCACGTTGACGATGGACGGCAATCACCATCTGCACAAGCCGGTGATGATCGGCGAGATCCGCGGCGACGGCCAGTTCAACGTGGTCTGGAAAACGAAGACGGCCATCCGTGCGCAACCGTGGAGCCCCTTCATCGCCGGCAACGAAGGCAAACCCGATGTCGTCGGTTCGATTCGCGAGTTCCTGCGCCGACGACAAGTCGCGTAAGCGCAGCCACGAACGCATGCCCCGGTCGACCCCCGCTTCACGGGCGGCTTGACCGGGCGGCGTTCGGGTGTGCCGCTTTCGCTCCTAGCGCTCCTAGCGCTCGTTGTGAAGTGCCCCTCAGGCTCGCTTTCCTTCTACCTTCCATGAATCGATCCTTGCGCCGTTGCCTTCTCCTCGTTGCGCTCTCGTGTTCGCTCGCCGCGCCGGCCGCGTTCGCGCTGACGACCGCCGATGTCGCTCCGCTTGCCGGCGACGACTTCGATGCGAAAGCGTCCGCCATCGACACGCTCGTGGCGAAGCACGATGCCGCGGCATCGGCGCTGCTCGACGCACTCGCCAATGACCAAGCGCTGGCGGCGAGCGCCGGCGAAGTGCTGATTCAATCCGACGGCGACGACGCACACGCCCGCGACGCCGTGTCGGGCAAGCTCGTCCCCATCGGCGATGCGCAGCCTGTCATGCTCAACAATCTGCTGCGCGGCAAAGTCGCAAAAGCTTTGGCCGGCGTTCATCTGGCCTCGCCCGACCTGACCACGCGGCGGGCCGCCGTGGATGCGCTGCTGGCCACACCGCCCGATGCGTCGATGAAGCCGTTCATCGAAGCGGCCCGCGCGAAGGAAACGGACCCTGCGCTCAAACGCCGCCTCGACGCGCTCTGGGCCACTACCGCGCTCAACGACGCGGATCCGGCCAAGCGCCTCGAAGCCGTCGAACTCGTCGCGGCGCGACACGATCTCGATTTCTACTCGCTGCTGCGCCCGCTTGTCGCGACGCGCGCGGACGGTACGTTCGTCGAGTCCGATGCACGGGTACGCACGGCAGCGCAGCGCGGCATCGATGCCCTCGACGCCATTCAGCGCAATAGCCGTATCGTCGGCACGCTGTTCGCCGGCGTCTCGCTCGGCAGCGTGTTGCTGCTGGCGGCGCTCGGACTTGCGATCACGTATGGCGTCATCGGCGTCATCAACATGGCGCACGGCGAATTCCTGATGATCGGCGCCTACGCGACCTACGTCGTGCAGAACCTCTTTCGGCACTACGCGCCGAAGGCCTTCGACTGGTATCTGGTCGCCGCCGTGCCCGTCTCGTTCGTCGCCTCCGCCTGCCTTGGCGTCGTACTCGAACGGCTCGTGCTCAAGCGCCTGTATGGACGTCCGCTTGAAACGTTGTTGACGACCTTCGGCGCGAGCCTCGTCCTGATGCAGGCGACGCGCACGCTGTTCGGCGCGCAGAACGTCGAAGTCACGAACCCTCGCTGGATGACGGGCGGCTTGACGGTCATGCAGAACCTGATCCTGCCGTATAACCGCATCGCGATCCTCGCTTTCTCGCTGGCGGTCGTCGCGATCGCCTGGGCCGTCCTCACGCGCACGCGGCTCGGCCTGTTCGTGCGCGCCGTGACGCAAAACCGCGGCATGGCGGCCTGCGTCGGCGTCAAGACCGCGTTCGTCGATTCCTATGCGTTCGCTTTCGGCGCGGGCATCGCGGGGCTAGGCGGCTGCGCGCTTTCGCAGATCGGCAACGTCGGGCCCGATCTTGGCCAAAGCTATATCGTCGATTCGTTCATGGCAGTCGTGCTCGGCGGCGTCGGCCAACTCGCCGGCACGGTGCTCGGCAGTTTCGGGCTCGGCGTCCTCATGAAGACGATCGAGCCGTTTTCAGGGGCGGTGCTGGCGAAGATCGCGGTGCTCGTGTTGATCGTATTGTTCATTCAGAAGCGTCCTCAGGGCTTGTTCGCCCTCAAAGGACGCAGCGCATGAGGCCCGCGATGCAGACCCTCTCCCCCTCCCCCGCGACGGCGCAAGAGCCGAAGCCGCTTGCACCCGAACGGCGAGCGACGACGCAGCGCCTGCTGTTGCCCGAAAGGCCGTCTCTCCTGTCGCGCCGCGCATGGCTCGCCCTCGTCGCGCTCGTCATCGCCGTGGGCTGCGGCGCGCCGATCGGCGCCCTCGTCTTGCCCGAGTCGAGCGCGTTTCATCTATCCGCCTACGCTTTGACGATCGGCGGCAAATTCATGTGCTACGCGATCGCGGCGATCGCGCTCGATCTCGTCTGGGGCTATTGCGGCATCCTGAGCCTGGGGCACGGTTTGTTTTTCGCGCTCGGCGGCTATGGGATCGGCATGTATCTCATGCGCTCGATCGGTCATGACGGGGTGTATGGCAGCGATTTGCCGGATTTCATGGTGTTCCTGAACTGGCATGCATTGCCCTGGTTCTGGCGCGGCACGGAACACCTTTGGTATGCGATCGCGCTCGTGATCGTCGTGCCGGCGCTGCTCGCTTGGGTCTTCGGATTCTTCGCCTTCCGCTCGCGCGTTCAAGGCGTCTACCTCTCGATCATCACGCAAGCGCTGACGTACGCGGCCATGCTGCTTTTCTACCGCAACGAAACGGGCTTCGGCGGCAACAACGGCTTCACCGATTTCAAGCGCATCGCAGGATTTCCGATTACGCACCCCGATACGCGCGTGGCGCTCTTCCTGATGACGTTCGCCGCCCTCGTCCTGACGTTCATCGGCGCGCGCGCCATCGTCACGTCCAAGCTCGGGCGGATCGTCACAGCCATGCGCGACAGCGAGACGCGCTTGATGTTTCTCGGCTACAGCCCGCTCGCCTATAAGCTCTTCGTCTGGACCTTGTCCGCGATGCTCTGCGCGATCGCGGGGGCGCTGTATGTGCCGCAAGTCGGCATCATCAATCCCAACGAGATGTCGCCGGCCAACTCGATCGAGATGGCGATATGGGTGGCCGTCGGCGGCCGCGGCACGCTCGTCGGGCCGATCGCCGGCGCCTTCGTCGTCAATGCCGCGCGCAGCGTATTCACCGCGTGGCTGCCCGAGTACTGGCTGTTCTTCCTCGGCGCGCTGTTCGTCGTCGTACCGCTGTTGCTGCCGCGCGGCTTGGCGGGGCTCGCGACCGCGCTCATGGGAAGGAGCGGACGCAAATGATCGGTATGCCTAACGAAGCGATGGAGATCCCGACGGAAGCGGATGCGCCGCCGGCCGGCAACGCCACGATGGCTCACGTGCTCGAACCGGGCGCCATCGACGTGACGCACGGCACGATCCTCTACCTAGAAGACGTCACGGTCAGCTTCGACGGATTCCGCGCGCTCAACGGTTTGTCGCTGACGCTCGACGCAGGCGAGCTGCGCTGCGTGATCGGCCCCAACGGCGCCGGCAAGACGACGATGATGGATGTCATCACGGGCCGCACGCGGCCCGACTGCGGGCGGGCGTTTCTCGGGCAAACGCTCGATCTCACGCGCATGGACGAGCCGACGATCGCGCGCGCGGGCATCGGCCGCAAGTTCCAGAAGCCAACCGTGTTCGAGCAGCATCCCGTGTGGGAAAACCTCGAACTCGCAATGAAGACGGACAAGCGCTGGCATGCGTCGTTGCGCGCGCGGCTCACGGCGAGCGCGCTCGCGCGCATCGAGGAAACGCTGGCGACGATCGGTCTCGAACACGAAGCGCGGCGGACGGCCGGCGAACTCTCGCATGGGCAGAAGCAGCGCCTCGAAATCGGCATGCTGCTCATGCAGCAACCGGCCTTGCTGCTGCTCGACGAGCCGGCGGCCGGCATGACCGACGACGAAACGATGGCGCTCGCCGCCCTGCTCGACCGCTTGCGCGGCACATGTTCGATGATCGTCGTCGAGCATGACATGGAGTTCGTTGCGGCGCTCTCGGGCGAGCATTCCCGCGTGACGGTGATGGCCGAAGGACGCGTGCTCGCGCACGGCACGCTCGACGAAGTGAAGCGCGACGAAACCGTCATCGAATCGTATCTCGGCCGTTGAGCGATCGAATAGTTGGCAGAACGAACGAACCACCGAGGATAGCTTCGATGCTCGAGGTAACCGGACTCAATCAGTTTTACGGCGGCAGCCATATTCTGCGCGACGTCACCCTGCAAGTGCCGCAAGGCTCGCTCACCGTCTTGCTCGGACGCAACGGTGTGGGCAAGACCACGCTCATGCGGTGCCTGATGGGCGTCGTACGATCCAAGAGCGGCACGATCGCCTGGCGCGGGCAAGCGCTCGACGGGCTCGCGCCCCCCGCGCGCGTGGCGCGCGGCATCGCCTATGTGCCTCAAGGGCGCGACATCTTCGCGCGCTTGACCGTGGAGGAGAATCTGCTGGTGGGCGCGGCCACCAAGCGCCATGTATCGCACGTGCCGGAACGCATCTATACGCTGTTCCCGGTGCTCAAGGACATGCGCAAACGCCGCGGAGGGGACTTGTCCGGCGGGCAGCAACAGCAGCTTGCGATTGGCCGCGCGCTGATGAGCGAGCCCAGCCTTTTGATTCTCGATGAGCCGACCGAAGGCATTCAGCCGTCCATCATCTCGGAGATCGGACGCACGCTGCGCGAACTCGTCGATCAATCGGGCATGACGGTCCTGCTCGTCGAGCAGTACTACGACTTCGCCAAGGCGATCGCCGATCACTACTGGGTCATGCGCCGCGGCGAAATCGTCGCAAGCGGCGAAGGCGCGCAGATGGATGCGTGCGGCGTCAGAGAGATGATCGCGGTCTGACAGGCGCGGTGCTATGCTCGATTCCATTCACCCGCGCCCGTGTCCGTTGCTCGACGCCTTTCATGTCTGCTTTCGTCATCGAATCTCTCACGCCCACGGCGCCGTCCTCGGGCGGCGATCACGCCGCATCCCGCCGCGACGGGTGGGAAGCCAGCCTTGCCCTCGGTTTCGAGCAACGCAGCGCCCGAACGACCCTCGCCCACCGTTTGCATTCGGGCCCGCTACGTGTGCAAAAGCCGCTCTACCCCGAGGGCGATGCGATTTGCCACGCCGTGATCGTTCACCCGCCGGGCGGCATTGCGGGCGGCGATGCGCTGACGCTCGACGTGTCGCTGGGCGCAAACACGCATGCCGTGCTCACGACACCGGGCGCCGCGAAGTGGTACAAGTCGAACGGCCGCTTCGCGCGCCAGCGCATCGACATCGCTTTGGCCGAGCACGCCAAACTCGATTGGCTGCCTCAGAACAACATCGTCTTCGACGGCGCCGATATCGCGCTCGACTTCGCGCTGACGCTCGCGACCGGCGCGACTGCCATCGGCTGGGACGCGACGCAGCTCGGCCGGATTGCAGCCGGCGAGCGCTGGTCGGCCGGCGCGCTGTCGAGCACGGCGCGAATCGTCGGTCCAACGGGCGATTTGCTGTGGTTCGAGCATGCCGAACTCACGGCCGACGATGCGCTTCGCGCGGCGCGGCAGGGCCTGGCCGGGTATCCCGCCTACGGCACGTTGTGGGCCGTGGGCCAAGCCTGCGACGACGCACTCGCCGAAACGATCTCGCGGCAATTGCCGTTCGAAGCGGATCTGCGCGCGGGGGCGTCGTGCGTGACCGAAGGCGTACTCGTCGTGCGCGCGCTGGCGCATTCGATGGAAGCGCTGCAGAACACGTTGATGCGATGCTGGCTCGCGCTGCGCCCGCTCGTGCATGGCGTCGATGGCCGGCCATTGCGGCTTTGGCGCACCTGAGGGAGTGTCCTTCCAACGCAGTGCGGTGCTACGATAACCGCGCGCTTTGCCGCGCGAGCATCCGCTCGATCTTTCAACGACATTACGTTTGAGCCGCGCGCCATGAAACTGACGCCACGAGAAAAAGACAAGCTGCTTATCTTCACCGCCGCGCTGCTGGCCGAGCGGCGCCGCGCACGCGGCCTGAAGCTGAACTACCCCGAAGCCGTCGCATTCATCTCCGCGGCGCTGATGGAAGCGGCGCGCGACGGCAAGACCGTTGCCGACGTCATGCATTACGGCACGACCCTCTTGACGCGCGACGACGTCATGGAAGGCGTGCCCGACATGATCGCCGACATCCAGATCGAAGCCACCTTCCCCGACGGCACGAAGCTCGTCACCGTTCATCATCCGATTCCCTGACCACAAGACGCGACCCATGATTCCGGGCGAAATCCTGACCGAAGACGGCGAGATCGAATTGAACGCCGGCCGCGAAACGCGCACGTTGACCGTCGCCAATACGGGAGACCGTCCCGTGCAAGTCGGTTCGCACTATCACTTTTACGAAGCGAACGCCGCGCTCGCGTTCGATCGAGAACAAGCCCGCGGCTTTCGGCTCAATATCGCCGCAGGCACCGCCGTGCGTTTCGAGCCGGGGCAGTCCCGCACGGTCGAACTTGTCGCGCTTGCCGGCGCACGCGCCGTCTACGGCTTCAACGGCCGCGTGATGGGCCCGCTATAACTTCCTTTCGCCCGACGCCATTTCTTCGGACTACGAATCGTCATGACACTCAGGATCAGCCGCCGCGCTTACGCGGAAATGTTCGGGCCCACCACCGGCGACCGCATTCGGCTTGCCGACACCGATCTATTGATCGAGATCGAGCGCGACTTCACCGTCTACGGCGAGGAAGTGAAGTTCGGCGGCGGCAAGGTGATCCGCGACGGCATGGGTCAGTCGCAACGCGTGGCGAGC
>DATJJH010000168.1:0-4296 GCA_035492395.1 Trinickia sp.
CGATGGTTCATCGAGCAGTGGCTGAACGGCAGCATCAATCGATTCTCCGCGCCGCCCGGACACGTCTGGCTCTATGCGTTCAAAAACCTGCCGTTGTTTACCTGGCCCGCTTGGCCCCTGGCGCTTTGGGCCTGGGTCAGCTGGGGCGGGTTGCGCGGAAAGCCGCACGTCGCGATTCCGGTGTTCGTCGCCCTGCCGCTGCTTTTTCTCGCGGTGCTGCAAAGCCATCAAACGAACCGGCTCTACATGCTGCTTCTGCCGCCGCTCGCAACGCTGGCCGCCTTCGCGCTGCCAACGCTCAAGCGCGGCGCGATCAACGCCTTCGATTGGTTTGCGGTGTTGAGTTTTTCGATTCTCAGCATTTTCGTATGGCTCGTCTGGCTTGCCGCGCAAACGGGATTTCCCCATCCCCTCGCACACAACCTGGCGCGCCTCGTGCCGGGCTTCGTTCCGCACTTCAGCCTGCTGTCGTTCGCATGCGCCATCGCGGCCACCGTCTGCTGGCTTGCGCTCGTGCGCTGGCGTATCGCTCGCCACCCCAAGGTTCTGTGGCGCAGCGTCGTGCTGTCGAGCGCCGGCACGACGCTGATGTGGGTGCTCTTGATGACGCTGTGGTTGCCCATGGTCAACTACAGCCGGACCTATCGCGACGTCGCCATGCAGATCGCCGAGCATCTGCCCGACGACTACACGTGTATTTCACCGGTTCGGCTCGGCGATGCGCAGCTCGCGTCGTTCGCTTATTTCGCCGACATGCAATTTTCGTTCAGCGACGACTGCGACGTGCTGCTACGACAAGACTCCGCCGACTTCAGTGCGCCGAGCCCGATGCTGAACTACGCTTGGAAGCTTGTTTGGGAAGGTCGACGCGCGGCCGACCGCGACGAACGCTTTCGGCTGTACGTGCGCGTCGACCGCCCCGTGCCCAAGGTCGAAAAGCGGCGGCATTCGATCAGAAAAAAGTGAGACTTATCGTTCTGCATCGCGGATTTGCCGTGTTATTTCCTCGGCAAATTATTCTCGGAAAGCGATAGCGCTGCGGAATGCCCGGCAACTTTGAATTTTTTCGCATCCGCGCTCGGAATCACGAACAGCACGGGCACACAAAAGAACAGCACTACCTAACGGTCAAGAGTCACGACCCGTTCGACGCGCACGTGAAAATCACCTCTGCTTCTGCCCATCAACTGGCACAGCGTGCCGAGCCAAAATCAGTAACCGCCCATGCTCGCTGACATCCGCAAGATTGCCGCCCTCGCCTGGCCGGTGCTGATCGGGCAACTCGCCATCATCGCGTTCGGTGTGATGGACACCGTCATGGTTGGCCGCTATTCCGCCGTCGATTTGGCCGCGCTCGGGCTGGGCTCGTCCGTCTACGTGTCGGTTTTCGTCGGCTTGACGGGCGTCGTGCTCGCGTTGCAGCCTATCTGCGGACAGCTGTTCGGTGCGCGGCGCTACACGGAAATCGGCGAGGAGATACGTCAAGGGCTGTGGCTGTCGGCCGGGCTCGCGGTGCTCGGCTTCATCGTCATGTTCTTCCCCGGCCCGTTGCTCGCCATTTCGCACGTTCCGACGGCGTTGCACGAACGTACCGAGGCCTATCTGCGCATCGCCGCGTTCGGCCTGCCCGCGAGCCTGGCGTTTCGTGTCTATACCGCGCTCGCCAACGGCGTCGGCAAGCCTCGCCTCGTCATGGTGCTCCAAGTAGGCGCGCTGCTCGTCAAAATCCCGCTCAACTTCTGGTTCATTTTCGGCGGCCTTGGCATACCGCCGCTCGGCGGTCCGGGCTGCGCGCTCGCGAGTACCGTGATCAACTGGGCGCTTGCCGTGATCGGCTTGACGCTGCTTTCGAAGCTCGATTTCTTCGCGCCGTTCGAGACATTCAAGCACTTTTGCTGGCCCGAACGGCGACGGCAACTCGCGCTGCTCAAGCTCGGCGTGCCGATGGGCCTCTCGTTCTTGATCGAGGTCACCTCATACACGTTCATGGCGCTGTTCATCGCGCGCTTCGGCACGACGACGCTCGCCGGCCACCAGATCACAGGAAATTTCGGCGCCGTGCTCTACATGACGCCGATGTCGATCGGTGTCGCCACCTCGACGCTCGTCGCGCAAGCGCTCGGCGCCCACCGTCACGCCGCCGCGCGAACGCTTGCGCTGCATGGCATCGCGCTGGCCTGCGCGATCGGCCTCGCCTATGCGGCAACCGCATTCGTTCTACGCCCGGAGATCTTGGCGGGCTATACGACCAACGCCGCGGTCATCGCCGCCGCGATGCCACTGCTGCCGATCATGCTCGTTTATCACATCTTCGACACGTTCCAGACGGTGACGGCCTTCGTATTGCGCGCTTATAAGGTCGCGGTCGTTCCCACTGTCATCTATGCCATTGCGCTTTGGGGTGTCGGGCTCGGCGGCGGCTATCTGCTCGGCTTCGATGTCGGTGGCGCGGCGCCGCTCTGGCTGACCGGCGCGCGCGGCTTCTGGGCCGCGAGCGCAGCCAGCCTCGCCGTGGCTGGAAGCGGCCTCTTTTTATACTGGCGCGCAATTAGCACAGACCGCGGGCCCACCGCGCCGGCAGCACGCTAGCGCGGCCCGGCAAAGGGACGTCAATGCACGACGCGCTCGAAGACGAACGTACCGCCCTCGACATCCACCGGAATGACGTCCTTGGGCCCGAACCGCCCGGCCAGAATTAGCTTGGCCACCGGATTCTCGATTTCCTGCTGAATCGCACGCTTGAGCGGCCGAGCGCCGAACAGCGGATCGTAGCCGACCTTCGCGATGGCCTCGAGCGCGGCGTCGGACACGAGCAGCTGCATATCGAGCTTTTCGAGCCGCTCGTGCAGGCGCTGCAGCTGAATCTTCGCGATCGATTCGATGTTGCTGCGATCGAGCGCATGGAACACGACGACTTCGTCGATCCGATTCAAGAACTCAGGGCGGAAATGCAACTTGACCTCCGACCACACCGCTTCACGCACCGCTTCCTGCGGCTCGCCCGTCATCGCCTGGATCATCTGCGAACCCAAATTCGACGTCATCACGATGACCGTGTTCTTGAAGTCGACGGTACGTCCCTGGCCGTCCGTCATGCGGCCATCGTCGAGCACTTGCAGCAGCACGTTGAAGACATCTGGATGCGCCTTTTCAATTTCGTCGAGCAGGATCACGCTGTACGGCTTGCGACGCACGGCCTCTGTCAGATAGCCGCCTTCCTCGTAGCCGATGTAGCCCGGCGGCGCACCGATCAACCGCGCGACACTGTGCTTTTCCATGAACTCGCTCATGTCGATGCGGATCAGATGCTCTTCCGAATCGAACAGGAACGAAGCCAGCGCCTTGCACAACTCAGTCTTACCAACCCCCGTCGGCCCCAGGAACAGGAACGACCCGTACGGCCGGTTCGGATCGGCCAAGCCCGCGCGCGAGCGACGGATCGCATCGGCCACGGCCGAGATCGCCTCGTCCTGTCCGATCACGCGCTCGTGCAGCTTGTCTTCGATCTGCAGCAGCTTCTCGCGCTCGCCCTGCATCATGCGCGATACGGGGATACCCGTCGCGCGCGACACGACCTCCGCGATTTCCTCGGCGCCTACTTGCGTGCGCAGCAGGCGCGGGCGCGTCGGATTGTTCTGCTCCTTGGCCTCGGCCTGCGTCACTTGCTTCAAGCGCGCCTCGAGCTCGGGCAGCTTGCCGTATTGAAGCTCGGCGACTTTCTCGAGCTTGCCCTCACGCTGCAGCCGCGTGATTTCGGCGCGCGTCTTCTCGATCTCTTCTTTCAGTTGCGCACTGCCCTGCACAGCGGCTTTTTCCGCCGTCCAGATCTCCTCGAGATCGGAATACTCGCGGTTCAGCCGATCGATTTCCTCCTCGATCAGTTGCAGCCGCTTCTGCGAGGCTTCGTCTTTCTCCTTCTTCACGGCTTCGCGCTCGATCTTCAACTGAATCAAACGGCGATCGAGCCGGTCCATCTCTTCCGGCTTCGAGTCGATTTCCATCTTGATCTTCGATGCGGCCTCGTCGATTAAATCGATGGCCTTGTCGGGCAAGAAGCGATCGGTGATGTACCGGTGCGAAAGCTCCGCCGCGGCCACGATGGCCGGGTCGGTGATCTCGACGCCGTGATGCAGTTCGTATTTCTCCTGCAATCCGCGCAGAATCGCGATCGTCGCCTCGACCGAGGGCTCGTCGACAAGCACTTTCTGGAAGCGGCGCTCGAGCGCGGCATCTTTTTCGATGTACTTGCGATATTCGTCGAGCGTCGTTGCGCCGATGCAATGCAGTTCCCCGCGC
>DATJJH010000169.1:0-39942 GCA_035492395.1 Trinickia sp.
GAACATGCAAGGGCAGCCAGTTACTGTCTCTGCACGGCGCTGGATGAGGCCGCCATGCAAACGAGCTGGGGCCGCGCGCAAAGCGGCGGCATCGACTGGGAGGCAAATGGTCTGGCGGCAGTCGCGGGACATGATCGGCAAGGCGGCGACCGCGTCTTCAGGCTGATCGAGGAAGCCATGCGCGATCCTCGCGAGCACTTCGAGTTGATCGAAGTATTCCAGAACGTGCTCGATCTCGGCTTTCAGGGGCGCTGCCGCTTCGAGGCTGGCGGACGAGCCCGCTTGCAGGCGCTGCGAGAACAAGTGCATGAGGTGGTCGTCACCGGCGGATTGAGTGCGGGCGGCGTCAGCCATTTCGTTGTGTCGCCGCCGAGGCGATCGGTGGATCCGTGGGTTCGCCCGAAGGCGGTTCAGCGCAGACTCAGGTGGATCGTCGCCGGCGTGGTCGTCGCGTTGCTGATCGGCGCCTCGGGGTATGCCGCCGTGGATCGATGGGGCGCCTACACGCGCGACCGTAGCGCATCGGCGATGCATGATCGCTTGGCCCAATATCTCGCGAAGCATCTTCACGATGAAATCGCGGCAGGGAACGTGATGCTGATGAACGACGCGGGCCGCATGACGCTTTCGGTGAGAGTACTCAGCATGTTCGCGTCGGGCGAAGCGACGGCCGCGCCATGGGCGGCGTCCGTTGTCGCGAGCATCGGGCGCGAACTCGTGGCTTCAAACGATCAAATGCATGTCGACGTAGTGGGCTATGCCGACGGCATCCCAGCTAAAGCGGGCGATCAGCGGTCCAATCAGGCGTTATCCGAAGCACGAGCGTGGCAGGTCGCACAGCGCCTTATCGCGGCGGGCGTGCCGCCGCAGCGTATCAGTGTTTCGGGAAAAGGCGATGCGGATCCGGTTGGCGACAATCGCACCGCGCAGGGACGGGCGCAGAACCGGCGCGTCGACATTGTCGTGCGGCGCTAAGCCCGATCCGGCTTGCGCTCAGATGCGCTCGGCGGGGAGTGCGAGGTGCGGCGAAGGGCGCGGCCGGGTAGGGGCCGCGCCGGGCTTACACGGAGCCGAGCGCTTTTTGCAGCAGCTGATCGAGTTCGGCGAACTGCGGCGCTCCGACATAGCGCTTCAAGATCGTACCGTTCTTGTCGACGACGAACGTCGTCGGCGTCATTTGAACGTTGCCGAACACTTTCGCAGCGCTGCCGTCATCCATCGCCACCTTGAACGGCAACTGGCGCGTTTGCGTGTAGTTAACGACGTACATCGGCGCGTCGTACTTCATCGCCACCGCGACGAATTCGAGCCCGCGGCCCTTGAAGCGGTTGTACGTGTCGACCATCTGCGGCATCTCTTTGATGCACGTTTCGCAGTCGGTCGCCCAGAAGTTGATCAGATAGACCTTGCCCTTCAAGTCGGCCGTGGACATCTTTTGCCCCGACAGCAGCGTGAAGGTCGCATCGGGCACGCGTTGGCTGCTGCCGAATGCGAAGTAGCCGGCGACCGCGATGGCGACGGCCGCCGCGGCGAACGCAAGATAGCGGACCGGGCCGGCGCGGCGGGCGGAAGAAGCGGGAGTTGGGCTCATGGATACGACCTCGTACGGGTGATCGCGCTCGGCTAGGCGGACGGTTTTTCGTCAGGCGACCGGGCGAGGCGACGCAGCGCCGCTATTTTAACGTCATTCGCGCGGCGACGCAGGGGCCGTTGGCGCAAACCGCCGCTAGGCGCGAGACGGCGCGGAAGAGCGGCTCGATGGTTGAGCGATCACCCGGCCCGATCGGGGATAATTTCAAACTCGTCATTCCCTCCTCCGACTCAACGGCTTCGTCCCTCATGCGCTTTCCCCTTTTTGGTGCAGATCAAGTGCGCCGCCAACAGTCGCCGGCCCCATCGGCCCCCCGGGTACCGTCATGGCCTTTGCGCCTGTTGCGCTTGTCATCGATCGTGCTTGCCGCACTGACGGGCGTTTGCCTGGCCGCTGCCTGTTCCCCGGCCTACAACTGGCGGACCGTGACCGATTCGGCCGAGGGATACTCGATCGATCTCCCGGCGAAGCCGACCGTCGACGAGCGCGGCGTTGAGATTGCCGGCCGCTCCCTGCCGATGCACGTGCGTGCCGCGCATACGCAAGGCGCTGTGTTTGCGATCGCTTCGATCGACTTGCCGAGCGACGATCCGAGGCTGCGACAAGCGGTGGTCGACACGCTGCGCGGTGCGCTGGCCCGCAACGTCGACGCTTCGCCGGTCGAGCGGCCCGTCCAAGTGCCGGTGTCGAGCGGGGCCAGCGAACCTGGCGTCGAAGTGACGGCGACAGGGTCCGCCGGACAGGCGCACGAGCAGCGAACCATCCATGCTTGGATAGCGGGGCGGGGGCGGCACGTGTATCAGGCGGCGATCGTCGCCGCGCACGCGCCGCCGCAAGAGCAGACCGACCAGTTTTTCGGGTCGCTGAAACTGCAGTAGGGCCGGCGCGATGCGTCGCGGCCTGCCGCTATCCGCGCACCCCGGTGCTCGCCGATCGGGTAAGCGAGCGAAGGTTCCGTCGTAAGAAACCCAGCTAATCCCCGGATTTATAGTAGGTTTTCGGTCTATCCACAGACGGTGTGGATAACTCTGTTGAGAAGTACGCTGACCCTGGCGGAAAAGCCCGCACAGTGGGCCTCGCCTTCCATTGCCTTTAAACGCGGCAGTCGGAAAAATCTAGAAAAATCAGTAATTTATGAAAAGGTGCTCGCGCACTGCCTTCAAACGATTGTCGGAGACGCAAAGGCTCGTGTATGTGCATAAGTCAAGTCTTGACAGCGATTTTTTTGCGGCGATGGGTCGACGAAGGCGCCTGGTCCGCCCAGAGACACGCCTCGTCGCGCGGCCAACGTTGGGGTGCTACGCGCCCGACTTTACAAAGTCCGGATCGCTGAAGAACTGGTTCAAGAGGTTTTGGAAGATCGCCGCTGCGCCTTGCGACGCGGCGGGGACGGCGATCGCTCCAACCATGGAGGTGCGCCAGCGCCCATCCGCGTGCAGCATTTTGTCGTAACGCACTTGCGGGCCTTGTTCGACGACGAATCGGGCAGTCAGGTGCGCATTGCCATCGTGCAACTGCACAGCGAGCAACGTGACCTTGATCGTGGAAGCGGCGTTCGCGTCGTAGTTCCCGGAAGTGGTCAACTCGTTGCGGATTCCATCGTGCAGGTAGGCGCCCCACGAGCCGCCACCGGCAGCGGTGATACGGTAGGCGCGCACCGAATTCTCGATGGTGGTCGGCTCGCCAACCGCTTCGACTCGGTAGTGGACGCCGCGCGGAAGGCGCGACAGCGACTGCTGGTTGACGAGGCTGGCCTGATATTCAGGAAGCGGACGCGGAATCGCGCAGCCGGCGACGACGACCGTGCACGCGGTGAGCGCCGACACGGCAAGGCGTCGTGTTCCTTGCTTCGAGATAAGGGCTCGCAGCTTCATTGGGCGATGTCCGATGCTTGGTCGATTTCCGCAAGGCCTTTATCCAAAGCCTGCCGGATGACCGTCGCGAACGCGTCGGCTAGAGGCGCCGGCGTCAGCCCTTTAGGCGGGTTGGTGATGCCGACCGTGGTATACAGCGTGTGGCGCACCTCTTGTGTTACAGGTTCGTGGCCCGGCTCGAGATAGGTGAAAGTGCAGACGTAGTCGTCGCTAATGGTATTGCCGTCCAATCCGAACGTGAGGCCCGTAACAAAACCTTTTTGACCGGCGCGCTGGCCTTCGGGCTCGACGTTGTCGATCGAGATGGCCAATTTGCGTCCCGACGCAACCGGTTCAGCCGACACCGCACTAAAGAGTCCGGACTTCGCCAATTCGGCTTCGACTCGCGGTTTGACCGCCGTGGTCGCTCTGGCGTTGGCAACTCCCTTTGTCCTAAATTCGAACAGCATCTGAATCGGCTGCGGGTCGGTCGGTTTTTTCAAGCCCGACATCTGCGTTTCGCCGAGCTTGGGGTCCACGTAGTGCTGCGGGACGATACACGCCGAAAGCGATAGCGCTCCGGCCATAGTCAACGTGAGTGCAAGCAGTCGCTTTGCTTGGATGACGCGCACGGCAAATACCCCTTTATTTTCAGGTCTGTAATTGGTTTTGATTCGCCGGCAGCGCGTTCTGAAGCGGCCGGCGATTTTGGGGGACGGCGTGTGTTTTACGGCATTCGCGGCTAATTCTTGAGTTTGAATTCAAGGCGCTGCGAGCACCCTCCGATATTGGATCGCTTCCGCAATGTGTGCCGCGCTGGGGCGTTCGGCGTCGGCTAGATCGGCGATCGATCTGGCGACTTTCAGAACCCGGTAGTAGGCTCGCGCGGACCATTGAAAACGCTCGCAGGCCTCGCGCAGCAATGCCTCGGCCTCGGCGTCGAGCCGGCAAACGTCGTCCGCCTCTCGGCCGTCGAGCTCGCGATTGGTTTTGCCCTGGCGGCTGAGTTGCCGCTCGCGCGCCCGCGCGACGCGCGCGGCGACGACCGCGCTTGCCTCGCCGTTTTCGGCCGCGCGGGCGCTCAATTCGTTGGGCGTCAGCGCAGGCAGCTCGATTTGTATATCGATGCGGTCGACGAGCGGTCCCGACAGCTTGCGCAAGTAGCGTGTGGCGATCTCCGGTGTGCAGCGGCAACGACCGCCTGGGTCGCCACGCCACCCGCAGGGGCAAGGATTCATCGCCGCAACGAGTTGGCAAGCCGCCGGAAAATCGACCTGCAACGCGGCGCGCGAAACCGTAATGCTGCCGACTTCGAGCGGCTCGCGCAGCATCTCCAGCACATGGCGGTCGAATTCGGGCAACTCGTCGAGAAACAGCACGCCCAAGTGGGCGAGCGTGATCTCTCCGGGCTGCGGCGGATTGCGTCCGCCGACGAGCGCCGCCGCGCTCGACGAATGATGCGGCGCCCGAAACGGCCGCTGCCGCCACTGCGCCGGTGAAAAGCCGAGCGCGCTGGCGGAGAGCAGCGCAGCGGAGCTGAGCGCCTCGTCGTCCGTCATCGGCGGCAGCAACCCTGGTAACCGTGCCGCCAGCATGGACTTGCCCGCGCCGGGCGGCCCGACCATCAGCACGTGGTGTCCGCCTGCCGCCGCGACCTCCAACGCGCGGCGCGCGCCGTGCTGACCGATGATGTCGGCCATGTCGGGGCGTGACGCTCGTGCGTTGGCCTGCGCTGTCGGGGGCGGTGCGATCGGCGCAAGCAGGGCGTCGCGCTCGCCGCACAGATGAGCGCACAGCGAGGGCAAGTCCGCCGCCCCGAAGACGGCGACACCCGGCACGAGCGCCGCCTCGCTTGCACTGGCGGCGGGCAAGTACAGCTCGGGCAAGTCGGCGGATGCCTTGGGCGAACGACCGGATACCCGAGACGAAGGCGCCGCCGACGGGTGGGCAGCAGGATCGGCGGGTCGATCGGGCGCCGCCTCGTGCCTCGATGATCCCGCCCGCGACGGCATGTCGCGCCGGCTGCGCGCGGTGCCGCACGCCATGGCGAAGGCCCCGCGCATCGGCCGCAGCGCCCCGGTGAGGGAAAGCTCGCCGGCGAACTCTCGTTCTCCGAGCGCATCGGGCGGAATCTGCGCGCTCGCCGCGAGGATGCCGAGCGCAATGGGCAAATCGAAGCGCCCGGATTCCTTCGGCAAATCGGCCGGGGCGAGATTGACGGTGATGCGGCGAACGGGAAAGTCGAAGCCGCAATTTTGCAGCGCGGCGCGCACGCGCTCGCGGCTTTCGCGTACCTCTAGATCGGGCAGGCCGACGATCGAAAACGACGGCAACCCGTTGGCAAGGTGAACTTCGACGGTTACTTCAGGCGCACGGCCGGCAGCCGGCGCGCGCGAGCGCACCACGGCAAGCGACATGTGTTCTCCTCAGAACTGGGCCGCCGAGATAGCCGCGGCACTTCTAAAAGGTGAGGACTGGGTCGGTCCTCTCATTGCAATAAGGCGGTGCGTGGCGATGGATTCGCGCATAGCGCAGCGGGTCGCAATCACTGTAGCAATGCCAGATGCGTCCGGGGCACCGTGGGGCTCATCGTTGGCCGTTCGGCCAGGTCTGCTGACAAGTCGCCCCTCCGACCCCTCGTGGTGCCAAAGCTTTTTGCTTGCCTCGAACAGAACCCGTTAGTAACATGGCCATGTGATTTAACGTGGCCATGTGAGTTACCTGGCCAACTGAAATGACAGGGGCAAGTGATATGGGCGACATACACTTCGCAACCGGAGCCGCCGACCGCCTCGCGCGTCACTCCGTGCATGCGCTTTTCCAGAGTCAGGGATGGGATGTCGTTGAGAAGGGCGAGGACGGTAAGGGCGCGGATTTCATTCTGACGAGTCCCCGTGGCGAGACTTATCACGTCGTATTGAAGGCGCTGACCGAAGGGCGTGCGGATCGCGCGATCCCGCTGTTCTCGCAGGCGCTGCTCGAGTCGCGCGCACGCGTGAGCGGACGGCACGACCGATCCCGCCCGGCTGTCATCCTCTGGGTGGGAGGCGCATCGCGTGCGCTCATCCGAAAGCTCGTGGACTTCCAGAGGGAGTATGGGAGCGGTGAACCGTTCGCCATCCTCTCGGACGTGCCGCTGTACGCCAATTTCCCTGAACTAGAGGCCGAAGAGCAGCCGGCGAGCGTGCGGCGCAGCAGCCATTCGGCGCCGCCGACGCTCGTTTTCTCCGACCTTGCCCAATGGATGCTCAAGCTCCTGCTGGCGGCCGACATCAAGCGGGAGGGCCTGATAAGCGCCCCAGTAAAGACGTACATGACGGCGACCGAGCTTGCACGGGAAGCTCGCGTATCCGTCATGAGCGCCACTCGGCTCATCAATGCTCTGAAAGAAGAGAGCTTGGTCGAATTGGCGCCCCATCTGCGGATCGTGCAGCGACGCAAACTTGCGCAACGTTGGAAGGCAGCGTACGTGAAACCGACCGTTGGCGTGCCGATGAAGTATCTCGCGGGTGGCGTGCCCGAGGAGCAGCAGTTACGAAAGACGCTCAAGCGTGAAGAAGGGGCGACGCTGGGCCAGTTTGCGGCGGCCAACGCCCTGCGCGTGGGGCACGTTCATGGCGCGGTAATGGCCCTCTGGGTCCCCAATCTCGCAGTGGCTGAAGGATGGCGGGGTTTGAAGCGGGCGCGCGAGGGCGAACGGCCGGATCTGATCCTGAAGCAGCACCCGTATCCACAATCACTGCTTCGCGGGCGCGTGATGCGTGATGGGGTCTGGGTGTCCGACATCATCCAGACGTGGCTTGACGTTTCCGCCGAACCGACGCGCGGTGCGGAGCAGGCCGCCGAACTCGAGCACGGCGTTCTGGCAAAAGTAGCGGGAGAAAAAGCGTGAGCGACCTGGCGGAATTCAGCCGGCTTGCCATGACCCTGGAGCCGTGGCGCACGCAGATTGTCTTCGTTGGCGGATGGGCATTCCGGCTCTATGGCTATGAGCCGCGTGCTTACACGGTGGACCACAAGCCGATCTTCACCCAGGACGCGGACGTGGCATATGACAAGCGCGAGCTGCGCGAAGGCGATATCAAGGCGGCATTGGTCGGGGCTGGCTTCACTGAACAACCGAACCTTGCAGGCGGTTTCAGGCCGCCGGCGATGCGCTACAACCTGGGTGGCGAGGAAAACGGGTTTTACGCTGAATTTCTTACGCCGCTCACCGGTAGCGGAAAAAAGCGCGACGGGAACGGGGGATGGCAGGAGGACGCGACCGAACTGCACGCGGGCGTCGTCGCGCAAAAACTTCGGTTTCTCGAAGTTCTCCTGTTCAAACCCTGGCTTGTGACCATTCCGAAAGCAGAGTCGGGGCTTGACGAGGCTTTGGCCGATCTTCGCGTGCCGAATCCAGTGAGTTTCATGGTCCAGAAGCTTTTGATCCGAGACAGACGAGAAGGGAAAAAGCGCGCACAGGACGTCCTTTACATAAGTGACACGCTCAAGATCTTCTACGGAGCAATCGAGAGCGATCTCGTTCCAATCTGGCCGGAACTGGAGGCCACGCTGCACGCGAACCAACGAAAGTCGGTTCGCGAAGGTGTGCGAGAGCTGTTCTCGGAGATGAACGATGTGATCCGCGAAGCGGCGGAGATTCCTGATGACAACCGGGACCCTGAAGCGATGCTACAGCTGTGTAGGGAAGGCTTCGAAGAACTCTTCGGCGAGCGCTAGTACGCAGCGGTGCGCAGGCGTTGCGTGGGCCATTTCCGCTCGACCTTGCCCGTCCCGGTCTCGCCTGCGCCGGATCGGACGGCATCCGAGACGGGCCGTCATGCTGGGGCGACCGCGCGCAAGAAGGCGCGGCGCGGCAATTCGTCGTTAGGCGATGGCCCGCTTGCGTGGGCGAAGCACCGGGGCGGTGCTTACGGGCGGATGACGGGCGTTACGACTCTTGCGACGCGGCAAGCCGCTGCTCGAGTTCGGCCACGCGGCGCTCAAGCTCTTCGAGGCGCGTGCGCGTACGCAGCAGCACCTGAGTTTGCGTATCGAATTCCTCGCGCGTGACGAGATCGAGCTTCGAGAAGCCCTGCGACAGCATCGCCTTCACGTTGCGCTCGACGTCTTTCGCGGGCGAATTCTTCAGCAGCTCGCTCATGCGATTCTGGAAATCCTGAAAAAAATCAGTTGCTTGCTTCATTTTGCTTCCCCTTCATTGCACAAAAAATGTGCAGCAATGTTCTCAACTCGCGCCCATGACGCACGAATGACCGAAGTTGGTGCGAGACCGGGCGCGCGCTCGTGCATCGACGAACGCTGTTGGTGCGTACCCCGATTGCGAGGCGTGCGGACACTCTAGCAACGATCGCGGGGCCACGCCAGCACGGCAGGCCGTCGTTAGCCGTTCGGCCGGCTTCTCGCCCCTTCTCGCGCTGGCGCGCAATCGCCCGTTGGATACAGCATGGCACGACAGTTGCTTTTTGTGGCCGCACGATTCGGGGGCTGGCGCCCGAGGCCGGCCAGGGGTCCGGCGCGGCGCCCGGCGACACAGTTTTCGCAACGAACAGAGGGACTTTCATGAAGCTCATTACCGCAATCATCAAGCCGTTCAAGCTCGATGAAGCGCGCGAGGCGTTGTCGGCGATCGGCGTGTCGGGCATTACCGTCACCGAAGTAAAGGGCTTCGGCCGCCAGAAAGGCCACACCGAGCTCTATCGCGGCGCCGAGTATGTCGTCGACTTTCTGCCGAAGGTCAAGATCGAAGCGGCCGTCTCGGACGACATCGTGGATCAAGCGATCGAGGCGATCGAACGCGCGGCCCGCACGGGCAAGATCGGCGACGGCAAGATCTTCGTCACGCCGATCGAGCAAGTGATCCGCATCCGCACCGGGGAAACGGGCGCAGACGCCCTGTAATTCGACATTCGAAATTCGAAGACATAGCGACATAGAGGAAACCGAAGATGCGCAAACTATTGATGTCCTTGGCGATGGCCGCCTCGCTGCTGGCGGGCGGCATGGGAGCCGCGCTCGCCGACGACGCCTCGTCGGCCCCGGCGGCCGCCGCAGCATCGGCGCCTGCCGCCGACGCGCAAGCGAGCGCCCCCGCGGCCGCGTCCACGCCCGCGGCAGACACCCAAGCGAGCGCCGCCTCGGCCGCTGCCGCGCCCGATGCATCGGCTGCCGCCGCAGCAGCAGCGCCTGCCGCGCCGACCGCCCCGTTCTCGGTAGACTCCTCCAAGATCAGCTCCGGCGACACCGCCTGGATGCTGACTTCCACCGCGCTCGTGCTGTTCATGACGATCCCGGGCCTCGCGCTGTTCTACGGCGGCATGGTCCGCAAGAAGAACGTCTTGGCCACGGTGATGCAAAGCTTCGCCATCACCTGCGTCGTCACGTTGATCTGGACGGTGATCGGCTATAGCCTCGCCTTTACGCCGGGCAACGGCTTCATCGGCGGCTTCTCGCGCGTGCTCCTGTCCGGGATGAACTACATCAAGGGCGACAAGGCGACGACGCTGACGGTCAGCCATCTCGCGACGACGATCCCCGAGACCGTGTACTTCGTCTATCAGATGACGTTCGCGATCATCACGCCGGCCCTGATCACGGGCGCGTTCGCCGATCGCATGAAGTTCTCGGCGATGCTCGTGTTCATGTCGCTGTGGTCGATCCTCGTCTACTCGCCGATCGCGCACATGGTCTGGGAGCCGACGGGCTGGCTCTCGTCCGCCGGTATTCTCGACTTCGCCGGCGGCACGGTCGTTCACATCAACGCCGGTATCGCGGGCCTCGTCTGCGCACTGGTGCTCGGCAAGCGCGTCGGCTACGGCCGTGAAGCGATGGCGCCGCACAACCTCGTGCTGACGCTGATCGGCGCGGCCATGCTGTGGGTGGGCTGGTTCGGCTTCAACGCCGGCTCGGCCGTCGCGGCGGACGGCCGTGCGGGCTTCGCGATGCTGACGACGCAAGTGGCCACCGCCTGCGCGGCGCTCGGCTGGATGTTCGTCGAATGGATCGCCAAGGGTAAGCCTTCGGCGCTGGGCATCGCATCGGGCGCCGTCGCCGGCCTCGTGGCGATCACGCCGGCCTCGGGCTTCGTTGGCGTCGGCGGCTCGATCGCCATCGGTTTCATCGCCGGCGGCGTCTGTTTCTGGTCGGCCACGTGGCTCAAGATGAAGCTCGGCTACGACGATTCGCTCGATTGCTTCGGCGTGCACGGCGTGGGCGGGATCGTCGGCGCGCTGCTCACCGGCATCTTCGCGGTCAAGGATATCGGCGGTTTCGACGGCAGCCTGATCCTGCAAGCGAAGGGCGTCCTGACGACGGTCATCTACAGCGGCGTATTGAGCTACGTCCTGCTCAAAGTCATCGATCTCGTGATCGGCCTGCGCGTGGCCGAGGAAGAAGAGCGCGAAGGTCTCGACGTGGTGCTGCACGGCGAGCACGTCGAATAATCGAGACGGGCCGCTTACGTGCCGGCGGACGTACCAGCCGGCGCGCGAGCGGCGCCTCATCCGTATCGAATCTAAGCGCAGCGACTTTTGCCCGCCTTTCGGCGGGCTTTTTTATGGGTGCGCCCGGCACGCCCGTGCTAGAACGACCCTATCCGCTATCGGGTCAATAGGAACCGCCCTGCCCGAATGCCCTTGCGTTCGACGAAACCACCCCCAAATCGGCAAGGCAATTGCTCTACAATCTTTTTCTCCCCTGTTCATCGAGTTATCAATGGTTCCGCACCTAGTTACGGCGTTAAATGGTCCTCTGCTCGATCTCGAGCGGAGAATCCTCGACGCCACGCCGGCGATCGAGCGGTGGTTCCGGCTCGAATGGCAGGAGCACACGCCCCCGTTCTATTGTTCGGTCGATCTGCGCAACGCCGGTTTCAAGCTCGCCCCGGTCGACACGAATCTGTTTCCGGGCGGCTTCAACAATTTGCCGAACGAGGTGCTGCCGCTCGCCGTGCAAGCCGCGATGGCCGCGATCGAAAAGATCTGCCCCGACGCGAAGAACCTGCTCGTCATTCCGGAGCGGCACACGCGCAACGCGTTTTACCTCGAAAACGTCGCTCGTCTGGCCATGATCATGCGGCAGGCGGGACTGAACGTCCGATTCGGCACGCTCGACGAGAACATCGTCGGCCCGGTGACGATTCCCTTGGCGGACGGGCAAAAAATCGTCCTCGAGCCGCTCGAGCGCACGCAGCGCCGGCTCGGCCTGAAGAATTTCGATCCCTGCTCGATTCTGCTGAACAACGATCTGTCGGCGGGACTACCGCCCGTGCTGGAAAACCTGCACGAGCAGTACTTGCTGCCGCCGCTGCATGCGGGCTGGGCGGTACGCCGCAAGTCGACACACTTCTCGTGCTACGACGACGTCGCGAAGAAATTCGCCAAGCTCGTCGAGATCGATCCGTGGATGGTCAATCCGTACTTCGCCCACGTCGAGGGCGTCGACTTCGAAGCGCGCACGGGCGAAGAGGCGTTGGCCGACTCGATCGACGCGGTCATCAAGAAAATCGCGCGCAAGTACCGCGAGTACGGGATCACCGAAAAACCGTATGTCGTCATCAAGTCCGATGCCGGCACCGACGGGCGCGGCGTGATGACCGTGCACGATGCATCGGAGGTGGCCAACCTCACGAAGGGCGAGCGCTCGCGCATGTCGGCCACCAAGGATGGGCTGCAGGTGCACGACGTCATCGTGCAGGAAGGCGTCTATACGTTCGAGCGTATCGGCGAGGAGGTGGCGGAACCCGTCGTGTACATGATCGACCGTTATGTCGTGGGCGGCTTCTACCGCGTGCACGGCAGCCGCGAGCGCGATCAGAATCTGAACGCGCCAGGCATGCATTTCGTGCCGCTCGGGTTCGAGCACACGGCGTTGCCCGACGCGCACGCCAAGCCCGGTGCGGCGCCGCCCAACCGGTTCTACATGTACGGCGTGGTGGCGCGGCTCGCGCTGCTCGCCGCGTCGGTCGAACTCGAGAAGACGGACCCGGAAGCGATCCAGGTCTGATGGCCTCGGCCCGCGCGGTCGACTTCGACATTTCAACGAATGGGGAGCCCGGTTTCGGGCAGGGGTTTCATGGACATTCTTTTCATCGCCGATCCGCTCGCGCACTTCAAGATCTACAAGGACTCGACCTACGCGATGATGGCCGAGGCCGCGCGCCGCGGTCACGTCGTCTACGCGTGCGAGCCGAAGCATCTGGCCTGGACCTCGGCCCACGTGGAAGCGACGGTGCGCCGCGTCGACATCGTGGGCGACACAGCCGATCTGCACCGCTACCCGTGGCACGAAAGCGGTCCGCACGAGCATCGCAAGCTGACGTCGTTCGGCGCGATTCTGATGCGCAAGGACCCGCCGTTCGACATGGAATACGTCACGTCCACCTGGCTGCTCGAGCTGGCGGAGCGCGAGGGCGCGCGCGTGTTCAACAAACCGCAGACGATTCGCGACCACTCCGAAAAGCTGGCGATCGGCGAATTCTCGCCATTCGTCTCGCCCACGCTCGTGACGCGCGACGCGGCACGGCTGCGCGCGTTTCACGCGGAGCATGGCGACATCATTCTGAAGCCGCTCGACGGCATGGGCGGCATGGGCGTGTTCCGCGTGACGCGCGAGGGCATGAACCTGGGTTCGATCATCGAAGTGCTCAGTCATGACGGCGCGCGCTCGGTGATGGCCCAGAAGTTCATCCCCGAAATCGCCGAGGGCGATAAGCGCATCTTGCTGATCGGCGGGCAGAGCGTGCCGTTTTCGCTCGCACGCATCCCGCAGGGCGGGGAAGTGCGCGGCAACCTCGCGGCGGGCGGGCTCGGCGTCGCCAAGCCGCTCAGCGCGCGCGATCGCGAGATCGCCGATACCCTCGCGCCCGTACTGGCCGCCCGGGGCCTGCTGCTCGTCGGGCTCGACGTGATCGGCGATTGGTTGACCGAAGTGAACGTGACGAGCCCGACTTGCTTTCGCGAGATCATGGACCAAACGGGCTTCGACGTCGCCGCGATGTTCGTTGACGCGCTCGAACGCGCGGTGGCCTAGTCGGCGCTCGGCCCGGGTCGCATGCGCTAGCAAAGCGAAGACCGAGGCTGCCCTGGGCGAGCGCTCCATTCGACGGAAAACGGGCCTGCTACAATGAACGTTTCCTGAGACGGTTCGCTCGCAAGCGGTGCGAAAGGCGCGCGAAAGGCGCGGCAGCCATGCCGCGGCTGGCGCTCACGCGCCGCGGCGTGCTCGCGCCCAGCAAGGACGACCGTTCGGATCCGGCCCTATGCGGCGCTTTTCGTTGCAAGACTGACATGGCAGGCATATTGATCATCGCGCACGCGCCGCTCGCTTCGGCGTTGAAAGAATGCGTCGCGCATATCTACGGCGGGTTGCCCGCGCGTATCGGCGCGATCGACGTATTGCCCGACAGCGATCCCGTGCAGGTGGTCGCATTGGCGCACAGCGAGATCGAGCGCCTGCGAGAGGACAACGGAACCCTCGTGCTGACCGACATGTTCGGCGCCACGCCCGCCAATATCGCGAGCCGCCTTGCGACGACGCCCGGCGTGCGGGTGCTCGCCGGGGTTAATTTGCCGATGCTCGTGCGCGGCGTCTGCTACCGGGCGTGCGAGCTCGATACGCTCGTCGAAAAGGCACTCGCGGGCGCGGGCAAAGGCATCCATGCGATTGGGCCGCTCGTCGCGCCGGGCCAGGACGGCCAGGCGCAGAGCGACGCCGAGTGCGTCGCGCCCGGCGTACCGGTCATTGCATCGTGCCCCGGGGCGGGCACGGGCGAAACCGAGGGGCAACCGCCCAGCGCGGCCGGCGCCGAGCACTGATACCGAATCTCCCCTCTCCGCTTTCCAGGACGAGCACACATGCTTCAGAAAGATACGACGATCGTCAATAAATTGGGTTTGCATGCACGTGCGTCGGCCAAGCTCACACAGCTTGCCGGCAATTACCAAGCGGAGATCTGGATGACGCGCAACGGGCGCCGAATCAACGCCAAGAGCATCATGGGGGTGATGATGTTGGCGGCCGGCATCGGCAGCACGGTGACGATCGAGACGGAAGGCCCCGACGAGCAGGACGCGATGGACGCGTTGCTCAAGCTCATCGCCGACAAATTTGGCGAAGGACAATGAGTTCTCGAACGAGGCTCGCGTTCGCCATGACGCGTCGCCCCCGAATGAGAAACGCGCCGCGGCTTGCCGCGGCGTTTTCATTTCGCGGCGATCGGACGCACGCCCCGTTCCGGGCTGTGTCGACGTGCGTTCGCCGCCTTGTTCGCCCTCGGGCATGCTGCACCGCACGCAGTCAGGCGGCCCCTCTGGAATCTATAATCTCGCGTTAGGGTCATAGCACTCATTTGCAGCGGTTCTTTTCGGCATCACACAATTCTAGGAGGTAGGCGTGTCGTTCTCGCTGCATGGAATTCCGGTGTCACGCGGCATCGCGATCGGGCGCGCTTATCTCATCGCGCCTGCAGCGCTGGACGTCGATCACTATCTCGTCGAACCGCCGCAGATCGAAGGCGAGGTCGAGCGCTTGCGCGCCGCCTTGAAGGCCGTGCAGAGCGAGCTCGACCGCTTGAGCGAGGATCTTTCGGCCGACGCGCCAAGCGAAGTGGGGGCGTTCATCAACGTCCATGCGATGATCCTGAACGACGCGATGCTCGTCCAAGAGACGATGGACCTCATCCGCACGCGGCGCTACAACGTCGAGTGGGCGCTGACCGAGCAGCTCGAGCGGCTCTCGCGCCACTTCGACGACATCGAGGACGAGTACTTGCGCGAGCGCAAGGCCGACGTGCAGCAGGTGGTCGAGCGCATTTTGAAGGCGCTCGCCGGCGCACCGTCGGCGGCGGCGCTCGTCGACGGCGCGAATGCGCAGGCGGGCGACGACATGATCGTCGTCGCGCACGACATCTCGCCGGCCGACATGCTGCAGTTCAAGACGCAAACGTTCCAAGGCTTCGTGACCGATTTGGGCGGCCGCACATCGCATACGGCAATCGTCGCGCGCAGCCTCGGCATTCCGGCCGCCGTGGGCGTGCAGCACGCGAGCGCGCTGATCCGCCAGGACGACTTGATCATCGTCGACGGCGATCACGGCATCGTCATCGTCGATCCCGCGCCGATCGTGCTCGAGGAGTATTCGTATCGGCAAAGCGAAAAGCTGCTCGAACAAAAGAAACTGCAGCGGCTCAAGTTCTCGCCGACGCAAACGCTGTGCGGCACGAAGATTTCCCTCCTGGCGAACATCGAGCTGCCGGAGGACTCGCGCTCGGCCGTCGAGGCCGGGGCGGTCGGCGTGGGCCTGTTCCGCACTGAGTTCCTCTTCATGAATCACAAGGATCGGCTGCCGGAGGAAGAGGAGCAATTCGAAGCCTACAAGCGCGCCGTCGAACTGATGGGCGGCTTGCCGGTGACCATCCGGACGATCGACGTCGGCGCCGACAAGCCGCTCGACGCGATCGGCGTCGACGGCTACGAGAGTGCGCCGAACCCGGCGCTCGGCCTGCGTGCGATTCGCTGGAGCTTGTCCGAGCCGCAGATGTTCCTGACTCAGCTGCGTGCGATCTTGCGCGCGTCGGCGTACGGGCAGGTGAAAATTCTCGTGCCGATGCTGGCCCACGCGCAGGAAATCGATCAAACGCTCGATCTCATTCGTGAGGCGAAACGCCAGCTCGACGACGCCGGCATGCCGTACGATCCGGGCGTGCGCATTGGCGCGATGATCGAGATTCCCGCTGCCGCGATCGCGTTGCCGCTGTTCTTGAAGCGCGTGGATTTTCTGTCGATCGGAACGAACGATCTGATTCAATACACGCTAGCGATCGATCGCGCGGATAACGCCGTCGCGCATCTGTACGATCCGCTGCATCCGGCCGTGCTCCATTTGATCGCTTTCACGCTGCGGGAAGCCAAGCGCGCCGGCGTGCCGGTGTCGGTGTGCGGGGAGATGGCCGGCGATCCCCAACTCACGCGTCTGCTGCTGGGCATGGGGCTCACGGAATTCTCGATGCACCCGAGCCAGCTGCTGCTCGTGAAGCAGGAAATCCTGCGCGCCAATCTATCGGCGTTGGAGAAACCCGCCGCCGACGTGCTGGCCGCATTCGAGCCCGAGGAAGTGCAAGCCGCGTTAAGGTGTCTCGCTCAAGCGTGACCCGCGGTCTGCGCAAACGGGACAGTCGCGCTGGCGCGCGATATTCATCGTCGTCCATTCCATCCGCAGCGAATCGAGCATCATGAGCCGGCCCGTGAGGGTCTGGCCCATGCCGCCGATCACGCGCAGCGCCTCGGCCGCCTGCATCGCGCCGATGATGCCGACGGTCGGCGCGAAGACGCCCATCGTCGAGCAAGCCACTTCTTCGAACGGCTGATCCTCGGGAAAGACGCACGCGTAGCAAGGGGACGCCTTGTCGCGGAAGTCGAACGTGCTGATCTGTCCATCGAAACGCAACGCCGCGCCCGATACCAGCGGTATCCCGTGCCTCACGCATGCGCGGTTGATCGCGTGGCGCGTCGCAAAGTTGTCGGTGCAATCGAGTACGACGGTGGCGGTGGGGACGTGTACGTCGAGCCAGGCGTCATCTGCGCGCTCGTCGACGGCGCGCACGCGCACCTCGGGGTTCAGCCGTTCGATGGCGTCGCGGCCCGATTCGACCTTCTTGCGCCCCACCGACGCCGTGACGTGCAGAATTTGTCGCTGAAGATTGGTGAGGTCGACCGAATCGGCATCGACCAGCGTCAACGTACCGACGCCGGCTGCGGCGAGATACATGGCGGCCGGCGAACCGAGGCCGCCCGCGCCGACGACGATCGCATGCGCATCGAGAAAGCGCTGCTGCGCTTCGATGCCGATCTCGTCGACGAGGATATGGCGGGAATAGCGGAGAAGCTGATCGTCGTTCATGGCGGCGCGCAGGGGAAAGAACGCGTGCGTGGGCGCCGAGAGGCGGCGCCTTCGCCCCGATGCCCCATTCGCGCGGACAGCGGCGCGGGGCAGGGAAGGAGCGAAGGCTGGCCGGGTGCGGCGGGGTTACTTGCTCGGCGCGGAAGCGGCCTGGGCCGGCGACGCCGGCTTGACGGCAACAGGCGCCGAGGCCGAACGCGGCGGCTTGTTCTCGGCGAGCTTGCGCTCGCTGATCGACTTCGACAGCTGCACCTGCTTGCCCTCGAGCTTGTTCAAGGCTTGCTGGAGCATGAAATCGTCGGCCGAGCCGAATTCGACTGGCTTGCGATCGCGATCCTTCGCGCGTTGCTCGGGCGTCTTCTTGTCGTTTTGCTCTTCGAGCTGCTGAAGCTGCTGCAGACGATCCTTCTCGCGCTGCTCTTGCTCCTTCTTCTCGTTCGGATCTTGCGTGTTGGCGAGGTGATTCGAGTAGTCGACCTCGCGCGTGACGAGCGCGTCGTCCGGATCGCCTTCGGCGTATTGATCGACCGGGACGTCGGGGCGAATCCCCTTGTTCTGGATCGACCGGCCGCTCGGCGTGTAGTAGTAAGCCGTCGTCAGACGCAGCGCCGTGTCCGACGTCAGCGGACGCACGGTTTGCACGGAGCCCTTGCCGAACGTCGTTTTGCCCATGATCAACGCGCGATGCTGATCCTGCAGCGCGCCCGCGACGATTTCGGAAGCCGACGCCGAATAGGCGTTCGTCAGCACGATCATCGGCACGGTCTTGTAGACGGCCGGCAGGTTCCTCAAAGGATCGGAATCGAACGACGGCAAGCGATAGTTATCGTACGTATCGCGGTAGATCTGCTTCGAATCGGCGATTTGCCCGTTCGTGGAGACGACGACCGAATCGGGCGGCAAGAACGTGCCCGCCACGCCGACGGCGCTCTGCAGCAGGCCGCCGCCGTTGTTGCGCAGATCGACCACGAGGCCCTTCAGATTCGGCTGCTCGCGCGCGATGTCGCCGAGCTTGGCCGCGAGATCGGGCACGGTGCGCTCTTGGAAGCTCGTAATGCGCACGTAAGCATAGCCGGGGGCCAGCACCTTCGTCTTGACGCTCTGCACGCGGATGATCGCGCGCGTGACCGTGACGGGGAACGTGCGGTCGTCGCTCTTGCGGAAGATCGTGAGCGTAACCTTCGTGCCGGGTTCGCCGCGCATTTGCTTGACCGCGGCGTCGAGCGTCATGCCGCGCACGGGCTTGTCGTTGATACGCGTGATGAGATCGCCCGGACGGATTCCGGCATGGAACGCGGGCGTGTCCTCGATCGGCGAAATGACCTTGATGAGGCCGTCTTCCTGCGAGATCTCGATCCCAAGCCCCGCGAACCGGCCCTTCGTCTGCTCTTGCAGCTCTTGGTAGTCGGTCTTGTCGAGATAGGACGAGTGCGGATCGAGGCTCGAAACCATGCCCTTGATCGCCTCGGTCAGCAGTTTCTTGTCGTCGACCGGCACGACGTAGTCGTGCTTGATCTGCCCGAACACCTCGGCAAAGAGACGCAGCTGATCGAGCGGCAACGGCGCCGTGGCTTGCTGTTGCGCGGCGGCTGAGAATTGCAGCGTCGCAAAAACGCCGGTGGCGAGGCCAGCGGCGATCAAGCCGATGTTCTTGAGTTTCGTGCGCATAGAGTCTGGTGCGGTCGGGAAACGGGTGTGAGCGCCGAGGGCGAAGGACGGTCAAGTATAACTGCTCGACCGGGTAGCGGGCGGCGAGCGCGAACGACGTGGCCGCGAATTGGACCGGCGCCGGGGCGATCGGTTCGGTTCAGCGACGGGCCGGCGCGGCAAAAGCGCCGATCCGCTCGAGTTCGGACGGCGCTTCAGCCGGCCTTGCCTTGCTTGGCCACGGCGGCCTGCGCCGCGGCGATCGCCGCTTGGTCGCCCAAGTAGTAGTGGCGGATCGGCTTCAAGTTTTCGTCGAGTTCGTAGACGAGCGGCACGCCGTTCGGAATGTTCAAGCCGACGATGTCGCTGTCGGAAATGCCATCCAGGTACTTGATCAGCGCGCGCAGCGAGTTGCCGTGCGCGGCGATGAGCACCTTTTTACCGCCCTTGAGCGCCGGAGCGATCGATTCGTTCCAGACCGGCAGCACGCGCGCGACCGTGTCCTTCAGGCACTCGGTGAGCGGCAGCTCGGCGCGCGGCACCTTGGCGTAGCGCGGATCGTCGTAGGACGCGCGCGAATCGGTCGGCTCGAGCGCGGGCGGCGGCGTATCGTAGCTGCGGCGCCAGACCAGCACTTGTTCGTCGCCGTATTTGGCCGCCGTTTCGGCCTTGTTCAGCCCGGCGAGCGCGCCGTAGTGACGCTCGTTCAGGCGCCAGGAGTGGACGACGGGGATATACATCAGATCCATCTGGTCCTGCACGTGCCAAAGCGTGCGGATCGCGCGCTTGAGCACCGACGTGTAGGCGATGTCGAACGTGTAGCCGGCTTCCTTGAGCAATAGGCCCGCTTGAGCGGCTTCGCGGTTGCCTTGCTCGGTGAGGTCGACGTCGACCCAGCCGGTGAAACGGTTTTCCTTGTTCCACGTCGATTCGCCGTGGCGGATGAGAACGAGCTTGTGCATGATTTCGGTCGGTAGTGAGGAAGCGCTTGGCAACGAGGGCGCTGGCCGAACGGACGAGCGCCATCGCGTCAAACGGTTATTTTATAATGGCCGGATTGCCCGTTTGTTTTTATTCACTTTTGGCGGATACCCGTGACGTTTTTCACCGATTACACCAACCTCGTGCTGCTCGCGGCCTTCGTCATCTCGGGCGCGCTGCTGCTCTGGCCGGTCATCGCCGGGCGCGGCCGCGGCGGCCTGTCCACCGCCGAGGCGACGCAGCTCATCAACCGCCGCAACGCGATCGTCGTCGATCTGCGCACGGCGGCCGATTACACGGCCGGCCACTTGCCGGCGGCCCGGCACGTCGCGCTCGACGAGCTTCAAGCAAAAATCGGCCAAATCGCGAAGAATAAGGCTACGCCGGTATTGCTCGTCTGTCAGACGGGGCAGCAGTCGAACAAGGCGTCGCACATCGTTCAGGCGGCGGGCTATACCGAGGTCCACGTGCTGCAAGGCGGATTGAACGCCTGGCAGCAAGCCGGCATGCCGGTCGTCAAGTAAGGAGTGCGAGAGTGAATTCCGTCGTCATGTACAGCACGCAGGTGTGTCCGTATTGCCAGATGGCCGAACGTCTGTTGAAGTCGCGCGGCGTTCAGCATATCGAAAAAGTCCTGATCGACAAGGACCCGGCCCGTCGCGAGGAAATGATGACGCGCACCGGGCGCCGCACGGTGCCGCAGGTGTTCATCGGCGATACGCATGTCGGCGGATACGACGATCTGTCCGCGCTCGACCGCGCCGGCGGCTTGCTGCCGCTGCTCGGCCAGGCGCAGTAAAAGGCGGACGGGGCCGGCCGCGCGAGCGGCGGGGCCTGTTCACCGCAACGCTTTCAAGGCTATGCGCTCGAGTTTCGGCTCGGCGCCACCCGCACGCAGGCGGCCGGTAGCCAACGGCCGCGGCGCCATTCATCCACGGAGTCACCATGTCGGACCAGAACAATCAGCCGTTCTTCAACATTCAGCGCGTCTATCTGAAGGATTTGTCGCTCGAGCAGCCCAATTCGCCCGCCATCTTCCTCGAGCAGGATATGCCGTCGGTCGAAGTCGAAGTCGACGTCAAGGCCGAGCGCCTGGCCGAAAGCATTTTCGAGATCATCGTGACGGGCACGGTGACGGCCAAGGTGAACGACAAGGTAGCGTTCCTCATCGAAGCCAAGCAGGCCGGCATCTTCGATATCCGGAACATTCCCGACGAGCAGATCGATCCGCTCGTCGGGATCGCTTGCCCGACCATCATCTTCCCGTACCTGCGTTCGAACATCGCCGATGCGATCACGCGCGCCGGCTTCCCGCCGATCCATTTGGCCGAAATCAACTTCCAAGCGCTCTACGAGCAGCGCCTCGCGCAGATGAGCGCCCAGCAGGAAGGCGGCGCGGCAGCGGGAGCCACGCAGCATTGAGCGCACGAGAGCGAGGCCGTTCATGAAGGTTGCCGTACTCGGGGCCGGGGCGTGGGGCACCGCGCTCGCGGCGCATCTCGCCCCCAAGCACGACACCGTGCTCTGGGCGCGCGATGCGGCGCTCGTCGCCGAGCTTGCGGCCAGGCGCGAGAATACGCACTACCTCGGCGGCGTCGCTTTGCCGGGCGCGGTGCGTTACGAAGCGAATTTGGCCGCCGCGCTTGCGCATGCGGCCGGCGACGCAGCGCTCGTCGTCGTGGCGACGCCTGTCGCCGGATTGCGGGCGCTGTGCCGCGCCATGCGCGACGAGGCGCGGTGCGTGCCCGCGCACTTCGTTTGGGTGTGCAAGGGGTTCGAGGCCGATTCGCAGTTGTTGCCGCATCAGGTCGTCGCAACCGAACTCGCTGGGCATGCGAGCAACGGTGTTCTTTCGGGGCCGAGTTTCGCCCGAGAAGTCGCACAGGGCTTGCCGGTCGCATTGACGGTCGCCAGCGCGTCGGCTGCTTGCCGCGAGAGGACGCTGTCGGCGTTCCATCATGGTGCGATGCGCATCTACACGGGCGACGACGTCATCGGCGTGGAAGTGGGCGGCGCGGTCAAGAACGTGCTCGCGATCGCGACGGGCATCGCCGACGGGCTCGCGCTCGGGATGAACGCGCGCGCGGCGCTGATCACGCGCGGGCTGGCCGAAATGTCGCGCCTGGGCGCGGCGCTCGGCGGCCGCGCCGAAACCTTCACGGGCCTGACGGGCCTCGGCGATCTCATCCTCACGGCCACCGGCGATCTGTCTCGCAATCGCACGGTAGGCTTGCAGTTGGCGCAGGGGCGCACGCTCGACGACATCCTCGGCGGGCTCGGCCACGTGGCCGAAGGCGTCCGCTGCGCGAAGGCCGTGCTGGCTATCGCACGGGAGCACGGCGTCGATGTGCCGATCACGCAGGCGGTGTGCGCGGTGCTGTTCGACGGCGTGGCGCCGCGCGACGCCGTCGATGCGCTGCTGCGGCGCGACGCACGCGCCGAATCGCCGGGGGTGAAGCCCTCGGCGAGTTGATGGGCGGCGCGCGAACGCTTTTGCGCGCGTCGCGGTTAGGACCGTCGTCGCCGCACCGTCTCTCCCCCCGAATTTCACCCGGATCGTCTTCGCCTGCTTCGGCGAGGCCATGCTGCGCCTGTACGAAGCCGAGTTCGCCCGACGTCAGGCGCCGCCTTCGAAGCCGGCCTGACGCCACGCCTCGAATACAACCACGGCCACCGTGTTCGAGAGGTTCATGCTGCGGTTGCCGGGCCGCATCGGCAGCCGTACGCGCTGCTCGTTCGGGAAGCGCTCCAGCAACGAGGCCGGCAGCCCGCGCGTTTCGGCGCCGAACACGAACCAATCGTTTGGCGAAAAACGCAGATCGTGAAAGCGCCCCGACCCCCGTGTCGTAAAGGCGAACATGCGGGCAGGGTCGGGGGCCTCGCTGGCGATGAGCGAATCCCAGTCCTTATGCACGCGCATCTGCGCGTACTCGTGATAGTCCAGGCCGGCGCGACGCATTTTCGTGTCGTCGAGCGGAAAGCCGAGCGGCTCGACGAGGTGCAGTCGAGCCCCCGTGTTGGCACACAAACGAATGACGTTGCCGGTGTTCGGCGGAATTTCGGGTTCGACGAGAACGACGTTGAACATGATGGCTATACGACGAAGAGGAAACAGGATCAGTCTTGTGGCGTGCGCAGCGCGACGAAGTTCGTTACGCGTCGAGCGCCCGCCGCCTTCAAGCTGCGCGCGGCGGCCTCGAGCGTCGCGCCCGACGTCATGACGTCGTCGACGAGACCGATGTGCAGGCCGCGCACTCGCCGCGTCACGCGAAACGCTGTGGCCACGTTGTGCCGACGTGCGTCTCGGTCGAGCCGCGACTGCTGCGCGGTATCGACGACACGGTGCAGCAGCGTCGGTTCGGCCGCTACGCCCAGAGCCCGGGCGAGCGGACGAGCGATCTCCCAGGCCTGGTTGAAGCCGCGCGCAACGAGCCGCGCGTGCGCGAGCGGCATCGGCGCGACGATGTCCGGCGGCCGCGCACTGCTTTCATGATCTTCGGCCAGGCGCGCGAGCCGCTTGCCGAACTCGCGGGCCACGGCTAGCCGCGCGTGAAACTTCAGCCCCAGCGCCAGGCGCTCGAGCGGTGGCCGGTAATCGGCCAAGGCGAGCGTCGCGTCGAAAGGCGGCGGCTTACGCGTGCATGCGGCGCAGCGATATCGGTCAGAGCCGGCGCGCCGAACGTGCGGTCCAGGCAGCGGCAGGGCGCAGACCTGGCATCGCAGCCGGGGCTCGTTCCAATATGCGGCATCGCAGTTCCCACAAATTGGGCCTTGCGGCAATTCGCCGCAAGATAGACCGCAAAGCAGACAGTTGCGCGGCAGCGCCGCGCCGGCCAGGCGCCGCGCGAAAGCGCGCAGCAGGCGGCCATGGCCCCCCGTAGGGCCGACGGGAACCGGGCTCGCCGGTGGACTCGGTGCGTGCGCCATGGATGCCTCCCTCGCTGGACGGATCGAGGCGAGCGAGTATACTTCGGGCTCCTCGCTCGTTCGACCGCCATGTCTCCTACTTCCGCAAAGTCCGGCCGTCCGGCCTACGATTCCCGACTTGTGCGGCGCATTTTCGATCGCCGTGCGGCACAGTTCGGCGAGGTGGCCTTTCTGCCGCGCGAGATCTCGCAGCGGATGCGCGAGCGGCTCGACTATATCAAGGCAAGCCCGTCGCGCGTGCTCGATGCCGGCTGCGGCCTGGGCGACGATCTCCCCTTGCTGCGCGAGCGCTTTCCCGAAACGCCGCTCGTCGGCGTCGATCTGTCATATGCGATGTTGCTGCGCGCGCAGCCTCGAGCCGTGAGCGATCCAGGCTGGCGCCGTCTGTTGCCGGCCGCGCTGCAGCGCTCGCTGGGCGTGCGCGGGCCGCGTTTGGCGCAAGCCGATTTCGCGGCGCTGCCTTTTGCCGACGGCGCGTTCGATTTCATCTGGTCGAACCTGGCGCTGCACTGGCATTCCCAGCCCGACCGCGTCTTGCCCGAGTGGCAGCGCGTACTGAAGCCCAATGGCCTGCTGATGTTCAGCACGCTCGGGCCCGACACCCTGCGCGAGCTGCGCGGCGCCTACGCCGAGGTGGAAGCGGCGCACGGAGCGGGCGCCACTGCGCATGTGATCGACTTCGTCGACATGCACGATCTGGGCGACATGCTCGTCGAAAGCGGGTTCGAGATCCCCGTGATGGACCAGGAAACGCTGACGATCACCTACCGGTCGCCTCAATCGCTGCTCGCCGATGTGCGCCGCTGGGGCGCGTATCCGCATCGGCTCGACGGCGCGAGCGACGCCTTGGGTACGCGGCGTGCGCGGCGCTTGCATGCGGCGCTGTGCGAGGCGTTGCAGGCGCGGCGACAAGCGGATGGCGCCATTGCGCTCACCTTCGAGGTGATCTACGGACACGCCTGGAAAGCGGTGCCTCGCACGACGCTCGAGGGTCACGCCATCGTGCGGGTGGAGGACATCGGCCGTCGGCGTCCGAGCTAGGGCGATGCGCGTCGATGCGTCGCACCGAAAAAAATCCCCCTGCGACGCTTTGTCGCGGAAGGTAAAGTCCCGATCCGTTATGGTCGAAATCAGTAAGCGAGACGACGCGCAAAAGCGCGCAAAGGCTTGTCGCGCCTGGCTTTTCGGCCGATAGCCGTTTGCTTGTGGATGCCATTGAACGCGCCTATAATGCGTCAGTTTGTCGCCCGGGGGTCCCCACACCACGGGGCGACGGGCCCCAAAAAGCGCGGTGTGTTGACGGCATGCGCGGGAGGCGGCGGTGGCAGCGACAACCCTGCGAACGGAAGCGGAGCCGGTCGTTCGAGATTGGCTGATGAAACGCAATTGCTCGGTTTCGCCGCGGCAGTTTGTTTTGTTCTATGCGTCTTTGGCCTTGTTTTCGACGGTCATCGCCGCCTCGCTTCTCGTGCGCGGCGCGTGGCCGGTCTTACCGTTCACCGGTATCGAGTTGCTGGTGGTCGGCGTTGCGTTTGTGATTTACGCGCGTCATGCGGTCGATTACGAGCGCATCCGGCTCTACCCGAACCGGCTCGTGATCGAACAAGTGAGCGCGCAGCGGGTGACGCAGTTCGAATTCAATCCGCGCTGGGTGCGGATCGAGCACGGGGCGTCGCCGCGCGATCCGGTCAAGGTCGTATCGCGCGGGCAAACGGTCGTGGTCGGCGTGCATCTCGCGCATTACCGGCGCGCGCCGTTCGCGAACGAGTTGCGGGCGGCGCTGGCGCGGTGCGGTTGAGTCGAATCGGCCGAACGTCAAGCGGGGCGAGGGTTTGAATGGAAATTTTGGGTAAGGAAGCTATGAAAACAATCAAGCGAGCCCTCATGGGCGTGCTGGCGTCGTGCGGGCTGCTCAGCGCGCATGCCGCCTTGGCAGTCGGCGATAGTCCGGGCGGCCCCGCCGTCAACGAGATCAATTTCCAGCCGCCCGTGACGAAAATCGCTGAGGAGCTCTATCACCTGCACATGATGATGCTGCTGCTGTGCACGGTGATCTTCCTCGGCGTGTTCGGCGTGATGTTCTATTCGATCATCAAGCATCGCAAGTCGAAAGGGCATAAGGCCGCCAATTTCCACGAAAGCACCACGGTCGAAATCATCTGGACGATCGTTCCGTTCGTCATCGTCGTTCTGATGGCGCTGCCGGCCACGAAAACCGTCGTCGCGATGAAGGACACGAGCAACGCCGATCTGACGGTCAAGGTCACGGGCTACCAATGGAAGTGGGCCTACGACTACGTCAAGGGTCCGGGCGAAGGCATCAACTTCTTTTCGACGCTCGCCACGCCGCGCAGCGAGGTGAACGGTAAGGCGGCGATCTCCGATACCTACCTGCAGGAAGTCGACAATCCGCTCGTCGTGCCGGTGGGCAAGAAGATTCGCATCATCACGACGGCCAACGACGTCGTCCACTCGTGGTACGTGCCCGCGTTCGGCGTGAAGCAAGACGCGATTCCCGGCTTCGTGCGCGATACGTGGTTCAAGGCCGAGAAGACCGGCACGTACCGCGGCTTCTGCACCGAGCTGTGCGGCAAGGAGCACGCGTTCATGCCTGTGGTCGTGACGGTCTTGTCCGACGACGACTACGCCAAGTGGGTCGACGACACGAAGAAGAAGCAGGCGAACGCTGGCGACGATCCGAACAAGACCTACACGATGGCCGAGCTCATGAAGCGCGGCGGCGAGGTCTACAAGTCGAACTGCGCCGTGTGCCACCAGCCGACAGGCAAGGGCGCGGGAGTGTTCCCGGCGCTGGACGGCAGCAAGATCGCCAACGGCCCGATCGCGAACCACGTGAGCATCGTGCTGAACGGCAAGGGTGCCATGCCTACCTGGGGCAAGACGCTCAACGACGTCGAGATTGCCTCGGTCATCACCTTCGAGCGCAACTCGTGGGGTAACCATACCGGCGACATCCTGCAGCCGAAGCAAGTTGCGGATGCGCGCAACGGCAAGATGCCCGAAGGCGGCGATCACCTGTCCGGCGCCGCTGCTCCGGCAGCCGCGAGCGGCGCCGCCAGCGGCGCGGCCGCGGCGAGCGGGCCGACGGCCTCGCTCGGCGCACCACGCGCCGTGACGGCCAGCCGGGTTGTTAAGAATCAGCCGGAAGCGGTTGCTGCCCGCACCGCGCCGGCGGCTTGACGTGTCGCCGCACTATTTGCACTAGGAGATTCTCATGTCTAGCATCGGACACGATGTAGCCGCGGGCCATGGCCACCATGACGACCATGCGCACGCCACGCCGCACGGCTGGCGTAGGTGGCTTTTCGCCACCAATCACAAGGACATCGGGACAATGTACCTGCTGTTCTCGTTCACCATGTTCCTCGCGGGCGGCGTCGCGGCGCTGATGATCCGCGCCGAGCTGTTCGAACCGGGCCTGCAGATCATGCGCCCCGAGTTCTTCAATCAGCTCACCACGATGCACGGCCTCATCATGGTGTTCGGCGCGATCATGCCGGCCTTCGTCGGCTTCGCGAACTGGATGATTCCGCTGCAGATCGGCGCGGCCGACATGGCCTTCGCGCGAATGAACAACTTCAGCTTCTGGCTGCTGCCGGTGGCGGCCTGCCTGCTGGTCGGCTCGTTCTTCGCGCCGGGCGGCGCGACGGCTGCGGGCTGGACGCTCTATGCGCCGCTGTCGACGCAGATGGGCCCGGGCATGGACTTCGCGATTTTCGCGATCCACATCATGGGCGCGTCGTCGATCATGGGTTCGATCAACATCATCGTGACGATCCTGAACATGCGCGCGCCGGGCATGACGCTCATGAAGATGCCGATGTTCGTCTGGACGTGGCTCATCACGGCTTACCTGCTGATCGCAGTGATGCCGGTGCTCGCGGGCGCGATCACCATGGTGCTGTTCGACCGCCACTTCGGCACGTCGTTCTTCAACGCGGCCGGCGGCGGCGACCCGGTGATGTACCAGCACATCTTCTGGTTCTTCGGGCACCCCGAGGTCTACATCATGATCTTGCCGGCGTTCGGGATCGTGTCGCAAGTGATCCCGGCCTTCTCGCGCAAGGCGCTGTTCGGCTATAGCTCGATGGTGTACGCCACGGCGTCGATCGCGATTCTCTCGTTCATGGTGTGGGCGCACCACATGTTCGTGACGGGCATGCCGGTCACGGGCCAGCTGTTCTTCATGTACTCGACGATGCTGATTGCCGTGCCGACGGGCGTGAAGGTGTTCAACTGGCTCGCGACGATGTGGCGCGGCTCGCTGTCGTTCGAGACGCCGATGCTGTTCGCGATCGGCTTCCTGTTCGTGTTCACGATGGGCGGTTTCACGGGCCTGATGCTGGCGATGGCGCCGCTCGACATCCAATACCACGGTACCTACTTCGTGGTGGCGCACTTCCACTACGTGCTCGTGGCGGGGTCGCTGTTCGCGCTCTTCTCCGGGTGGTACTACTGGTCGCCGAAGTGGACGGGCTGGATGTACAACGAAACGCGCGGCCAGATCCACTTCTGGGCGTCGATGATCTTCTTCAACCTGACGTTCTTCCCGATGCACTTCGTCGGCTTGGCCGGCATGCCGCGTCGCTATGCCGACTACCCGGCGCAGTTCACCGATTGGAACCAGGTTGCGTCGATCGGCGCGTTCGGCTTCGGCCTTGCACAGGTCTACTTCCTGTTCGCTGTCGTGCTGCCCGCCTATCGCGGCGCCGGCGAGCTCGAGAAGGCCACCGACAAGCCGTGGGACGGCGCGACGGGCCTCGAGTGGACGGTTCCGAGCCCGGCTCCGTTCCACACGTTCGAGAATCCGCCGACGGTCGAGTAACGCGAACGGATTCGCCGCTTGCCGGCTCGCCGTCGAAGTCGGCGGCAGGTAGGAGCGGCGGTCCGGAAAGAAGAAAGAAGAGCCGAGCGCGGTACGCCGCGCTTGGCTCGGTAGCGAAAGAGAAAATGAACCATCCACAAAAAAGACGTACGCCGGCGCAAACGCGCGCGGGCAACTTGCGCCTCGGCTTGATCTTGCTTGCCGTCGTCGCCGTCTTCTTTTTGGGTGCCGTTCTGAAGCAGTGGCTGTCTCACTGAGCCGCCGGTCGAGCGTTTAGGAGGAAGTCATGTCGACGGGTGCGCCGGGGGACGTCGATCGTTCGTTCAATCGATCGATGCTCCTCAAGCTTCTGATCATGGCGGCGGTCATGTTCGGGTTCGGCTTTGCGCTCGTGCCGCTTTATCGCGCGATATGCCAGATCACGGGCGTGAACAATCTCGTGAAACGCGATGTGACGGCGGCCGATGTCAAGAACACGCAGGTGGATGCGACGCGTACCGTGTCGATCGAGTTCGATGCGAACGCACGCGGTCCGCTGGAGTTCAAGCCGGAGCGCAACAGTCTCGACGTGCACCCGGGCGAAGTGACGGTCGTGAAGTATCGCGTGACGAACGAACAGAACCGCGCGGTGAGCGCGCAGGCGATTCCGAGCTATGCGCCGCGCCTCGCGATCGAGTACTTCAAGAAGATCGAATGTTTTTGCTTTACGCAGCAGACGCTCGCGGCGCACGAAACGCGTGAAATGCCGGTCGTGTTCTACGTCGATCCGAAGCTGCCGCGCGACGTGAAGACGATCACGCTGTCGTACACGTTCTTCGAACTGGGCGTGCCGGCAGGCAAGACGGCAAGCACGGGAGCGGCGAGCGCGATCGAGGCGGCGCGAGCGACGAAAAGCGCACGGGGCGCGTAGCATGCGCCGGCCTTGGCGAGTGCGAAAGAGGATGTGATGGAGGAGGCGATGACCTCAGGCGGCAAAAGCAGTTTTACCCGGACGATGAAAGCGGTGCTCTGGTCGTTTTTCGGGGTGCGCCGCGGCGCCGATCACGAAGCGGATACGCAGCTCAATCCGCTGCATCTGATCGCGGCGGGGTTGATCGCGGCGGCCATCTTCATCGCCGTTCTGATCGCGGTCGTGCATGCGGTCGTGGGCTGAGCGAGGCGGGCGAGGCAACTTGATAAACGAAGCGGCGCTTGTCTCGACGTGCCGCCGATTACTGCATAACTGGACTGAAGTGGAGAATCAACAATGAGCGGTCAAAACGAGAGCCCGTATTACTTCGTGCCGAATCCGTCCCGGCACCCGGTCACGGCGTCGATCGGCGTCTTGGTCATGCTCGGGTCGTTGGCGATGTGGATCAACGATACGCCGTGGGCTCCGTACACGATGTTCGCGGGTCTGCTGTGGCTGCTCTTCGTGCTTTGGCACTGGTTCGGCGACGCCATCTCCGAATCGGAGAGCGGCATGTACGGCAAGCGCGTCGATACGTCGTATCGCTGGAGCATGAGCTGGTTCATCTTCTCGGAAGTCATGTTCTTCGGCGCGTTCTTCGGTGCGCTGTTCTACGCGCGTCAGATCGCGATGCACGAACTCGGCAGCCTCGACTACAAGCTTATTTGGCCCGATTTCACGGCGATTTGGCCGAACGAAGGCCCGGCGGCGCTCGCCGGCCACTTCAAGGCGATGGTGCCGTGGCCCGTTCCGACGATCAATACGGCGTTGCTCTTGAGCTCCGGCGCGACGCTCACCGTGTCGCACCACGCGCTGCGCGACGACCATCGGAAGAAGGCGATCGCCTGGCTGGCCGCGACGGTGGTGCTGGGGATTTGCTTCTTGTTCATGCAAGCGTTCGAGTACTATCACGCGTACAACGAACTGAACCTGACGCTGTCCTCGGGCGTGTACGGCTCGACGTTCTTCCTGCTGACCGGCTTTCACGGGTTCCACGTGTTCCTCGGCGGCACGATGCTGACGGTGGTGCTGGTCCGCTTGATCCGCGGGCACTTCACGGCCGATCATCACTTCGCGTTCGAAGGCGCCGCGTGGTATTGGCACTTCGTCGACGTCGTGTGGCTCGGTTTGTACGTCGTCGTCTACTGGCTGTAATGCAGCAGCAGGTCCGCCTTGCGGCAAGCGGGGCGGGCGGCAAAGCGCATCGCGCACTCCTCGCGCGGCGCGTTTGCCGGCAACCTGTACGAGCGCGCCGCCTTCGAGCAGATCGAGGCGGCGTTTGTCTTTTCAGCGGGGAGGCTGCGGCAACGTGTCGCAGCGGTGAGGGCGGTGGGCGAGTGCTCAGCGGCCGAGCGGCACGTGGCTGTATTGAATCCAGCCTAGCCAATGCGCGAGCCAGAGCAGCAAGAACAGCGAAATGGAGAGCCCCACGCGCGTGGCGAGCGACCAGACCATCCGCTTCGTTCTACCGCGGTCGTGCATCATGAAATAGAGGGCCGACACCATACTGGCGATGATGAGGATGAAAGCGACGGCAACGAAAATGTGCATGGAACCAACCGATATTCGGGATCGACGTAGAACAATCGCTGCAATTATCGCACCGGCGGGCATCGTGCAAACACCTGTCGAGCGCAGCGCATGAAGATCCGACTCATCCCGGCGTTGCTGATTCTGTTCGTCATGGCCGTCACGATCCGCCTGGGTTTTTGGCAGCGCGACCGTGCGCACCAGAAGGAAGCGCTGCAAGCGCAGATCGAGCGCTACGAGCATGCACCGGCCCAAGCGGTGGGTGCACAGCCGATCCCGCTCGCATCGATCGAATATCATCGCGTGCGGGTCGTCGGCCGGTTCGTGCCCGATCGCGTGGTTTATCTGGACAATCGCCCGTACCAGGATCGGCCAGGCTTCTACGTCGTCATGCCGCTCGCGCTCGACGGCGGCGGCTACGTGCTCGTCAATCGAGGCTGGTTGCCGCGGAACGCCGATGTGCGCACGGCGATCGCGCCCTACAGTACGCCATCGGGCAGCGTGACGATCGAAGGGGTTGCGCGTGCGGATGCATCGCGTGCGTTCGAACTGGGCGAAGGCGGCTCGGCCGCCCATCAGCGGATACGGCAAAACTTGGACGTTGCCTCGTTCGCTCGCGAAACGGGGCTTGCGCTGCAACCGTTCGTCATCGAGCAGACGAGTGCCGCGAACGATGCGCTCGTGCGCGATTGGCCGGCGCCGACGATGGGCGTCGAGCGAAACTACGGCTACATGTTCCAGTGGTGGGGCATGGCGGCCGCGGCGCTGGGCTTTGGATTGTATGCGGCCAGACGCGCCGCGAAGAAGGAAATTTAAGAGGATTGAGCCGTGTCGATGTCATCCGAACGTTCCCGTGACCGCAGCGGCGGCAGCGCCGCCCAAGCTCGAAGCGCGGGCGCTTCGCCGGCGCCGGCTGCCGCGCGCGGCTCTTGGCGGCGCGGCCGCTGGATGGTCCTGCTGATCGCGCTCGTCTGCGCGGCGCCCGTCATTGCTTCGTACCTGACCTACTATGTATTCAAACCCACGGGTGGGCAGACGAACTACGGCACGTTGATCGAACCGCAGCGCCCGATTTCCGCGGCGCTCATCGTCAAGGACGAAGCGGGCAAACCCATGCCGCTCGCATCCCTGCGCGGGCGCTGGCTCATGATCAGCGTCGATCCCAGCGCGTGCGACAAGGCCTGTGCCACGAAGCTTTATTTCATGCGACAGATTCGCGCGACGCAAGCGGGCGAGCGCGAACGCCTCGTCACGGTCTGGCTGCGGACCGACGCCGATGCGGTGCCCGAGGCGATCGAGCGCGCCTACCCCTATACGCGCAAGCTGATCGCCGATCCCGCCGCCCTGACGGCGTGGTTGCCGGCCGACGCGGGCACGCTCGATACCGATCACATCTATCTCGTCGATCCGAACGGCAATCTGATGATGCGATTTCCGAAGCAGCCCGATCCGAGCAAGATCAAGCGTGACATCACGAAGCTCTTGAACTCGTCGAGTATCGGCTGACGCCGCTTGCCGCAGATTGGTTGGAGGTCATCGATGTTTTTGCTGCAATTGGGTGCGACGGGACTGTGCATCGCGCTGCTTCCGCTGAGTTACGTCTGGATCAAGGCGAGCGACGATAAGTTTCGCAAGCTCGTTTGGGTCACGACGTTCCTCACGCTCGATCTCGTCATGTTCGGCGGCTTTACGCGCCTGACCGATTCCGGCCTCGGCTGTCCCGACTGGCCGGGCTGCTACGGCACCTCCTCGCCGTTTCTCGCGCATGCGCAGATCGCGGCTGCGCACGCGGCCATGCCGACGGGGCCCGTGAGCCTGGTGAAGGCTTGGATCGAGATGATCCATCGCTACTTCGCGATGGCGATCGGCGTGCTCATCATCGCGCAAACGGCGAGCGCATGGATTGCGCGCGTCAAACGCAAGGCGTTGACGGTGTCGCCGTGGTGGCCCACGGCGTTGCTGCTGCTGATCCTCGTACAAGGCGCCTTCGGCGCGTGGACCGTGACGATGAAGCTGCAGCCCGTGATCGTCACGACGCACCTGCTGCTTGGCTTGACGCTGCTGGGCGCGCTTGCTTGGTTCGCCGCGCGCTTGACGCCGATTCCGGCCTACGAGCCGCAGATCGCGCGCTATCGCGCCGCGGCGCTCGCGGGGCTGGTCTTACTCGTCGTTCAGCTTGCCCTCGGCGGCTGGGTGAGCACGAATTATGCTGTGCTTGCGTGTACGGATTTTCCGACGTGCAACGGCCAATGGGTGCCACCAATGAATTTCGCGCAAGGCTTTCACCTCTGGCGAGCGCTGGGGATGACCGGCGACGGCGAAGCGATCACGCAGGACGCGCTGGTGGCCATCCATTGGACGCACCGCACGTTCGCGGTGGTCGTCATTGCCTATCTCGCGGCGCTCGCGTGGAAAATGCGCCGGTTCGAATCGCTGCGCCGGCCCGCGACGGGCGTTTTGATCGTGTTGGCGCTGCAATTTGCCACGGGCCTATCGAACATCGTGCTGCAATGGCCGCTGCCCATCGCCGTCGCCCACAACGGCGGGGCCGCGGTCCTGCTGCTTTTCGTCGTTATGCTAAACTTTCGAACCGCTTCCAGCCGACTTGCCCGCGCCGCCGTTTCGCCGCGCGAGGCCGCACCCGCGTGATCCCATGGAAAGCACGACACTAGCTCGCCACCCCGGCTCCCGAATCTCCCAATATCTCGCGCTCACGAAGCCTCGTGTGACGCAGCTCGCCGTATTCTGCGCGGTCATCGGCATGTTCTTGTCGACGCCCGGCATGGTGCCGTGGAAGACGCTGATCGGCGGCACCGCCGGCATTTGGCTGACAGCCGGCGCGGCATTCGCGATCAATTGCCTCGTCGAACAAAAAATCGATGCCAGGATGCGCCGTACGGCATGGCGTCCTTCGGCGCGCGGCGAGATCACGACTTCGCAAATCTTGCTGTTTTCGGCCGTGCTCGGCGGGCTCGGCATGTGGACGCTCTATACGTTCACGAATCCGCTGACGATGTGGCTCACGTTTGCTACGTTCGTCGGCTATGCGGTGATCTACACACTGCTGCTCAAGCCGGCCACGCCGCAGAACATCGTCATCGGCGGCGCCTCCGGCGCCATGCCGCCCGCGCTGGGCTGGGCCGCGGTGACGGGGGCGGTGCCGGGCGATGCCTGGATTCTGGTTCTGATCATCTTCGTTTGGACGCCGCCGCACTTCTGGGCCCTCGCGCTGTACCGCCGCAAGGACTACGAAGACGCGGGCCTGCCGATGCTGCCCAATACGCACGGTGAACAGTACACGCGCCTGCATATTTTTCTATACACGGTCATCTTGTTCGCGGTCACGCTCATGCCGTTCATATCCGGTATGAGCGGTCTCGTCTACGTGGTGTCGGCCGTTGCGCTCGGCGCCGTGTTTCTCGGCTATGCGTGGAAGATCTACCGCGAGTACTCCGACGCGCTCGCACGCAAGACCTTCCGTTATTCGATCGTCTATCTGTCGTTGCTGTTCGCGGCGCTGCTTGTCGATCACTATGCGCGTCCGTTGATCGGCGCTTGATGGTACTCATGGCCAAACATTCGCCCGCGCGCATCGTGCGCGCGTGTCTTGCGGCGTGCCTTGTTGGAGGCATGCTGTTTCTGGCCGGTTGCGGCAAAAGCGCACCGGCATTTCAGAATCTGGACCTGACGGGCAATACGCAATTCGGCAGCGATTTTTCGATGCCCGATACGGGCGGCACGCTGCGCACGCTTGCGGATTACAAGGGCAAAGCCGTGGTGCTGTTTTTCGGCTACACGCATTGCCCGGATGTCTGCCCGACCACGATGGCCGAGCTCACGCAGGCGCTGCAGCAACTGGGGCCCGACGCGAAGCGCGTGCAGGTGTTGTTCGTCACGGTCGATCCCGCACGCGACACGCCGGCGGTGCTGTCGCAATACGTGAAGGCGTTCGATCCCTCGTTCGTCGGCTTGCGCCCGAGCGATGCGCAGTTGGCCAAGGTCGCGAAGGATTTTCGCGTCTATTACGCCAAGGTGCCGGGCAAGACGCCGGATAACTACACCATGAATCACACCGCGGCGAGCTACGTGTTCGACCCTTCCGGCAAGCTGCGTTTGTTCGTGCGCGACGGTCAAGGCGCGCAACCCTGGGTGCACGATCTCAAGCTGCTGCTCGACTGAGCATCGCTCGTTCCCCCTTCCGCTTCAATTCGTTCGCATCCCTAAGCAATCGCATATCGTTTAGCTACGCGTTCACGCGCGGCATATCGATATGCGATCAACGTATTTCCCTTTGCGATGGGGCCGTGACACCATCGCAGCGTTGTCCCTTTTCTTCCAATAAAGAAAGCGAGTATCCATGCAACGCAGAACGCTTCTGAAGTTCCTCTCGTCCGTCGCCGCTTCCACCGCATTGTTATTCATCGGCTCGACCGCGCATGCCGAGAATCGAGTCATCAAGGTCGGCACGATCGCCGGTCCCGACGAGCAGACTTGGGCCGTCGTGCAAAAGGTCGCGAAGAGCGAGGGCCTCGACGTGAAGATCGTCACGTTCAACGACTACGTGCAACCGAATGCCGCGCTCGACGCCGGCGACCTCGATGCGAATGCGTTCCAGCATCAGCCTTATCTCGACAGCCAAATCAAGCAGCGCGGCTACAAGCTGACCACCGCGGGGCTGACGTACATTTCACCGATCGGCGTCTATTCGAAGAAGCTCAAAGCCGTGAAGGATCTGCAGCCCGGTGCGAAGGTCGCGATCCCGAACGATCCGTCGAATGAAAACCGCGCCTTGCTGTTGTTGCAAGCGCAGGGGCTCATCAAGCTGAAGGCGGGCGCCGGGATCAACGGCAACAACGCCACAACGCTCGATATCGCCGACAATCCGAAGAAATTCAAATTGCTCGAACTGGACGCGGCGCAGCTACCGCGGTCGCTCAGCGACGTCGACGCGGCCGTCATCAACACGAACTACGCGCTCGCGGCCGGGTTGCAGCCGACGAAGGATGCGATCGCGCGCGAAGACGTGCACAGCCCCTACGCGAATCTGATCGCGGTGCGGGCGCAGGACAAGGACAAGCCGTGGGTGAAAAAGCTCGTGGCGGCTTATCACTCGCAGCAGGTGCGCGATTTCATCGACACGCAATTCAAGGGTGCGATGGTGCCGTCGTTTTAAGACCCTAACGTGCGTCGCTCGACCCCGCCTCCGTCGTGCATCCGCCGATATGCAGGATACCGGTCATACCGCTTTCAGCTACACTTAGACACATCCTCGATGTGATCGCCCTGAACAGCGCGTGCTAGACTCCGCATCCATGTCATATTGGCGCAAATTCTTCATCGTGGTGCTGTTGGCGCTGAGCCTGCCGGTTCAGTCGTTTGCGGCCATCTCGTTGAAATGCGTCGCCTCGCATGCGCAAGCCGGTGAAACGCCGGTCGTGCATGCCGAGCAAACCATGTCCGAGCATCATCACGACATGCATGGAACGGCACTCGCGGCCGACGACCATCACACCCATCGCCACGGCAGCGGTTATCGCGCGCATTCGTGCTCAATGTGTGCGGCCTGCTGCTTCGGCACCGCGCTACCGGCGGTTCCGGTCGTCGTCGTATCCTCCGACGCAACACGCGTCACCCCCTTCATTCCGCCTTCCGCCGGTGTCGTGTCTTTCCTGACCGACGGCATCGAACGACCGCCTCGCCACACTCTCGTCTAGTTCTCCGCCGCGGCTAACGCCCGCGATGTGCCTTTCGTCCTGACGGTCTTGCGTGGACCGGTCAGGCGATTCACGACGAGAAAATTTATGCGACTGATATCTGCGGCGCTGCTCGGCGCGGCGGCTTCATTGCCGACGCTCGTGCACGCCACCATCATGATTCCCGACCCGGCGGATGCGGCGGCCCGCGTCCCGGCGATCTCGGCTCCGTCGGCCTTCGACGGCTATCGCCCCTACAACGACGCCGACAATCCGACCTGGCAACAGCTCAATCAGGCGGTCTGGGAGAAGCCGGCCAAGGGCCGTATGACGCGTGGCGGTGCAATGGCCCACGGCGGCGCCATGAACACGCCCGCCGACGATCGACGCGCGAATCAGGGGCAGCATGGGGAACTCGCCAAATGACGAAACGATTCGTTTCAACGCGCATCGGCGCGAGTGTTGCCGTCATGGTGTTTCTGGCTGGCTGCACCACGTTCTCGAAGGACGGTGGGTTCGGTACGGTGTCGTCGGCGGCCGCGGAGCGGCTCGGTAAAGATGCGGTTATCGTCAAAACCGACGCCGATTGGGAGGCAGTGGCGAAGCGAACGCGCGAATTGCTCGCAAAGCCGCTGTCGATGGACGACGCCGTGCAGGTCGCCCTCCTGAACAATCGGGGCCTGCAGGCTTCATACGCGCAATTGGGGCTGGCGGAAGCCGATGTGGTTCAGGCGGGGAGACTGCCGAATCCGGGCTTCACGTTCAGCCGCACGCGAGCGGGCAATGGCGACCTGAGCATCGGTCGTACGTTCTCGGCGAACGTACTCGGCATTCTGACGCTGCCTTTCGCCGCCCACATCGAGGGCCGGCGCTTCGAACAGACGAAGCTCGAGACAGCCGATGCGATGCTCAAGCTCGCCGGGAAGGCGCGTCGCGCGTATGTCAACGCAGTGGCCGCGGAGCAGGCTGCCAAGTACGCGGACCAGGTGACGGACGCCGCGGGCGCCGGCGCCGAACTCGCTTCCCGCATGCGGCAGGCCGGGAACTTTAGCAAGCTCGACTATGCGCGGGAGCAAGCGTACTACGCGGACTCGATTGCCCTGGCCGCCAAGGCTCGGCAGCAAGCCGTGTCGGCCAGGGAGCAGCTCACGCGCACCATGGGCGTATGGGGCAACGGCACGACGTACACCTTGCCTGAACGCTTGCCGGACCTGCCGAACGAGCGTCCGGATCTGAAGGAGCTCGAGCAGTTCGCGATGCAGAACCGGCTCGACATCCAGGCGGCCAAGATGCAGACGCAAGGTGTTGCGTCGTCGCTGGGCCTCACCAAGGCAACGCGGTTCATCAACGCGATCGATGTCGGTTACCAGAACAACTACGAAACCGATAAGGGTCGCGAGCACGGCTACGAAATCAGTATCGAAATCCCGATTTTCGATTTCGGCAGCGCCGAGGTCGCACGCGCGCAAACCCTCTACATGCAGTCGGTGAATCGCCTCGCCCAAACGGCGATCGATGCACGATCGGAGGTACGCGAGTCGTATTCCGCGTACGTCGGCAGCTACGACGTCGCGAAACACTATCGCGACGAGGTCGTGCCGATCCGCAAGACGATCTCGGACGAACTACTGCTCCGCTACAACGGCATGCTCGCCAGCGTCTTCGAACTGCTCTCCGACTCGCGTGAGCAAGCCGGCGCGGTGAGCAGCTACATCGACGCACTGAAGGATTACTGGCTGGCGGAAACGGATCTCCAGCAAGCGCTGGGCGGACGTCTGCCGCAAGCCGCCGCTGCGCAACCGGCCCACGAAACGCATTCGGAAGGTAAATAACATGGTGTCCCGTCGACAATTTCTCAGCGGCTCGGGGGCCGCCCTCCTCGGCGCCGCAATGGTCAGCAAGGCCGGAGCGGCTTCGTTGCCGGAAGCCCCGACCATGGCAAAGGCGACGATGCAGCCGCCGCTCGTGCCGGCCAACGGCCGCCCGTACACACCGGTCGCGACGTTGAACGGCTGGACGCTCCCATGGCGCATGAAGCATGGCTGGAAGGAGTTTCACCTGACAGCCGAGCCCGTTGTGCGCGAAATGGCGCCCGGCATGAAGGCCAACCTGTGGGGCTACAACGGCCAGTCGCCGGGCCCGACGATCGAGGCCGTCGAAGGCGACAAGGTCCGCATCTTCGTCACCAACAAACTGCCGGAGCACACCACGATCCATTGGCATGGGATGCGGCTGCCGAACGGCATGGACGGCGTCGGCGGTTTGACGCAGCCGCACATCCCACCCGGCAAGACGTTCGTCTACGAGTTTGCGCTCGAGAAGCACGGGACGTTCATGTATCACCCGCACGCGGACGAGATGGTGCAGATGGCGATGGGCATGATGGGGATGTTCATCGTGCACCCGAAGGATCTCAGCGTGATGCCGGTCGACCGTGATTTCGTCTTCCTGATGTCCGCCTACGACATCGACCCGGGGAGCTTCACGCCGCGGGTGAACGAGATGACCGACTTCAACATGTGGACCTTCAACGCGCGCGTATTCCCCGGTATCGATCCGTTGCCGATTCGCTCTGGCGATCGGGTGCGAATCCGGTTCGGCAATCTAACCATGACGAACCACCCGATTCATCTGCATGGCTACCACTTCGAGGTGGCCGGTACGGACGGAGGCTGGATTCCGCCAGCCGCTCGTTGGCCGGAGGTGACGGCCGACGTCGCAGTCGGCCAGATGCGCGCGATCGAGTTCATCGCGGACCGGCCGGGAGACTGGGCATTTCATTGCCACAAGTCGCACCACACCATGAACGCGATGGGCCACAGCGTGCCGAACATGATCGGTGTGCCGCAGAAGGATCTGGCCAAACGCATCAACAAGCTCGTGCCCGACTACATGGCGATGGGCAGCACCGGCGGCGCAATGGGGGAGATGGAGATGCCGCTGCCCGACAACACGCTGCCGATGATGACCGGCACCGGCCCGTTCGGGCCGTTGGAGATGGGCGGCATGTTCACTGTCGCCAAGGT
>DATJJH010000170.1:0-2139 GCA_035492395.1 Trinickia sp.
CAAACCACGGGGTCGGTTCGATTTCCTTCATGTCGTCTCCGGTCGGATAGATCGTCATCGATAACCACATTCAAGGCATTGTTCGTGCCCATTGCCGACGCTGCCCCCGCAACACGGCGAACGCACTGCCTGCCGGGCGGTCAAGCCGCACGCCAAGCCGCGCAATGGCGGCACATGCGGGCGAAATCGTGCATCGGTACCTGTCGAATCGCCGCGCATAGACGACACGATAGCGCGACATGGGCCGCGCGGACAAACGTAAAACTTACACGCCGGGAATGGGAGGCGTGCGGCCTCGCCGAGGGGGCTTGGGGGCGGGGTTTTGCGCAGACTTTTGCACAGTTTTTTTCGCGGATTTTCGTGACGAATTTGGGGCGCGCTTTTGCACGGACTTCGCCGCGCGCGCCACCCCGCGTTTCCCGACCGGTTCCGCCACTGGCTCCATCTCCCGCGCCAACTCCGCCAGCAACTTGACCGCCGGCGCCAATCGCTCCGCAGCCGTATTGCCGTACCCGATCACGAGCCCATTCGCCTCTTTCGACGCGCCTAGCGCAAATCCCGACAGCGCCCGCGGATTGAGCCCTCGAGCCTGCGCGCGCTCCGCAAGCGCCCGATCGTCAATCGTCGACGGCAACAGCAACGTCAAATGCATCCCGCAATCGCCACCCAGAATCCGCGCCGCCGGAAAATGCCGGGCCAGTGCATCGCGCAGCGCCTGCTGGCGCTCGCGGTACAGCCGCCGCATGCGACCGAGATGCCGCCCAAACTCGCCGCACTCGATGAAATGCGCGAGCGCCAGTTGCTCGAGCCGATGCCCACCGCGCAGCATTTCTTGCAGCGCAACAGAGACACGCGCGACGATCGGGCGCGGCAGCACGACGAAGCCGATGCGCAGTGCCGGAAACATCGTTTTGCTGAACGAGCCGACGTACAGCACCGGCGCGTCGTCGACGAGGCCTTGCATGCTCGCAATCGGCTCGCCGGTGTGGCGAACCTCGCCGTCGTAATCGTCTTCGACCAGCCACGCACCGCCGCGCCGGGCTTGCGCGATCAGCGCGAGCCGCCGCGCGACCGACAACACCGCGCCGGTTGGGTACTGATGCGCGGGCGACGTGTAAATCAGCCTCGGTGGATGGGTGCGCCACGCGTCGGCCGGCACGGCGATGCCCTCGGCGTCGACCGGCATCGCCAGCGTGCGCAAATCGCCCGCGTTGAAAGCAGCCTTCGCGCCGCGATAGCCGGGATCCTCGACCCATGCGATATCGCCCGGATTCGTGAACAGCCGCACGCACAGGTTCAGCGCCTCCTGCGCGCCCTCGGTGATCACCACCTGTGAGCCGTCGCAGCGCACGCCGCGCGCCATCCGCAGATGCGCGGCAATCGCGTCGCGCAATGCCGGCTCGCCAGCCGGCGTGCCGTAACCAAGTGCCTGCGGCCACGCTCGCTCCATCGCCCGTTCGAGCGCGCGCCGCCACGCGGCAAGCGGAAAACGGTCGAGCGCGGGCGTGCCGGGCGTCAGCGCATAGGCGTTGTCGACAGGGGGGTGCGCCGTGGCGAACTGGCCGACGCGCGCCGCGTACGCGACGTCCGTCGCGGCGGGCGCCGACGCAGGCTCGCCGCGCGCGGCCGGGCTCGATAGCGGGCTCACTCGCGTCCCCTGGCGATCGGCGATCACATAACCGACCGCGGCCAGATGCTCGTAAGCGATTACGACTGTGTTGCGCGACACGCCCATTTCCGCCGCGAGCAGGCGCGACGAAGGCAGCAGCGAGCCCGCCGGCAAACGGCCCGTGAGAATCGCCTGCTGCAGACGCTCGATCAATTGCTTTTGCAGCGGCGCCGGCCGCGCGGCACCGTTCGCAGCGGTGGCGTCGTCCGCATGGACGAGCGCTCCGATGATCTCGATCATGTTCGCTGGACCTATCGATTAGGCGTGTCGTGGATCTTTTGAACATACCACGTTTGCCGTATCGTTTCGCCATCGAGCTGGATCAACCAACCCGCGCCAAAGGCGTATGAGACTGGAGAACAGACATGGAACCAAGACGTAACGCGTATGGCCAGCCGATCGGCGTGCCCGTGCCAGCCTGGCAAGGCGCCCAGGCACCGGGCCGCGAACCGTTGACGGGCCGTTATTGC